>NZ_JBGONO010000010.1:0-183891 GCF_041439165.1 Enterovibrio sp. FF113
CCGGTATCCGCGACTTGCAACGGCAAATCAATCGCAATGCTATCGCCATTGATAGTCACGTAGCTGCCCGTGCTGTCTAAGTGATCTAATGGACCAGATTGCGTCAAAGATGCAGAAACAGAGAGTCCGTTTCCATCTTGGGTTGCCGTTAAAGTTAAGGTAACGACAACCTCGCCATTCACCGTTCCCACCAGCGTAAATGTGCCAACGCCATCACTATCCACACTCGTTTGACGAGTAAACAGTACGGGTTCGCCATTTGATGTCACACCGGCTAACTCAGCTTCGAACGCAGCTAAATCGCTCGGCGCGATCTGAAGCGAGCCGGGTAACAAACGATCGGTGCCACCTTCAATGACAAACGACTGAGTTTGAGGAACACCATAAGGATTGACGTCTAGGTCGCCTTCGGTAACTTCAAGTTTAATACTCTGTCCACCAGCAGCATCAATATCAACGGCAGGCGACCGAGAAGACCCGAAGAGATCACCACCAAGAAAATCCACGTCATCATTATTAGCACCTAACGGGCCAGCGGTATCGAATCCCGCTTCAGTTAACGACGATGCATACAGATAATCAATGACGATAAAACCTGCGTTCGACGATCCAAGATTTTCACCCGCAGCGGCTTCTTCAAATAATTCGGTGGGGTCAATGCCTTCTAAGATCAGTCGCTGCAAATCGGCTACATCAAGGTTTAAACCTTGGTTTACATCAAAGCCGTCCTCGTTAAATCGAACCCCGATGCCTGTGGTAGCAAGTTGGGCATCACCTTCGGAGATAGGAATAAGGCAGGAGGCACATCGACTGTCGACATAGAACTGCTGTTCACTTTGGCTGACGACAACCGCACTATTATCATTGGTCAGTAACACTTGATTGGGCGCTATTTGCATACCGGGAACCGCGGATACGATACCCGATTCATTGGAAACTAAGAATGCTTGTCCTTTAACGCTGTCAATATTTAACTTCGTGTCAAACTCATGACCAATCATATTTTTACCCCAACCTTTTATCGCAATTTTGGCGCGAATCCGTGTCTCTAAAAGTGATGCATAAACCTGAGCATCCTCAACCTAGAAGCTACCCAGCTATACAGTGTAACCAGCCGCCATATCACGGTGTTACCCCTAAGCCAGCTAGTTTCATGGCTCGCTCAATATTGAGACAGCCTGAGACGGAATCTTTCATCTCTTACTCGTCAATGTTTAACTATTGACACAAATGGCACTATTAATATTAGGAAAATCAGCGCTATTCGCACCGAAATTTACATAGCAATGTCATTTGACGAACTCGAGTCCATACTTCCTCTAGGGATAAATATGACTAAGTACTTGAATATTCCCAATCAAGCCCTGATATTAGCCAGAAGAACAACAAAAGATGGGTGAGCAGGTCTACTGCTCGAATGCATCTACATGGAGTAAATATGGCCATTCACGTCGGTATAATTGACCAAGATCCAGTTCGATTGGTCACCGCTTTGCTACACCGAAAATTCAAGGCCGAGAAAGTCATATTCATTGGCGTTGAATGTCAGCTGCAACAGTATGAACAGCTCAGTAAAGTATTGACGCCAAAAGGCATCATCACTGAATTTTTCCAGATCCCTTCTGACATCAATATTCCGCTAATCAAAAGCAAAATTGTTGAACTCGCGGAAAGGTTGAAGCAAGAAGGTGCGGAGGTGTGCTTCAATGCCAGTTGTGGTTTGCGTCACCGCCTTCTGACCGCTTATGAAATTTTCCGCACCTATCACTGGCCCATTTATGTCATCGAACCTTTCAGTGATGAATTGTGCTGGTTGTATCCATACGGTCTTGAGCAACAACAAGTCGAAGACCATATCAACATTAGCGACTACTTAACGATTTTTGGTGCGCGTTGTCAGTTGCAAGATGAAGATATCCGCAGCGTATTGGATACCACCATTGAAACACTGGGCCAAAAGTGGGCAAGTAACGCCTATGAGCTTGGCCCAGGTCTCGCCACACTCAACTACTTAGCGACAACCTGTCGTAAAGAACAGAAGCTTGATGTTGAGCTGAGCGAGAAGCAACAGGGTTATCGAGAACTCAAAATGCTGATTGATGACCTCAACGACGCAGGTTTATCCAACTTTGAGAATGGCATACTGACGTTTACAAACGAAGCCGCTAGGCGTTTTGCCAATGGTGAATGGCTAGAGTGGTATGTACACCATGTGGTTGAAGCCATTAAGCACGATCTTCTCACCATCCAAGATTTGTCCCTTGGTGTGCAGGTTTATCGTAAAATTGGCGAGAAAGAAGTGCGCAACGAACTGGATGTTGCCACTGTTGTGAACAACAAACTCCATATCATCGAATGTAAAACCAAAGGAATGTCGAGTGATGGCGATGATACGCTTTATAAGCTTGAATCAATTCGCGACCTTCTTGGCGGTTTACAAGCGCGTGCGATGCTGGTCAGCTTCCGTCCTTTAAGGCATCACGATATCACGCGTGCCACAGACCTTGGATTGGCGCTTATCGGCCCAGATCAGCTTGCTGACCTAAAAACGCATCTCCATGAGTGGTTTTTGGCGGCAGGCGGGACAGAGAAGGCGTCTTTCTCGTAACCTGCGATGTTCTTCGTTTCCCTTTTGGGTGAGAGAAGAAAATCATGCAAATACAAAAAAGCCGGCAAATTAGCCGGCTTTTCGATGTTATCGCCGATCAGCGTATTACTCAGTGAGCATTTTGCGTGCGGATTCCACCACGACTTTAATT
This sequence comes from Enterovibrio sp. FF113, assembly GCF_041439165.1. NCBI lineage: Bacteria > Pseudomonadati > Pseudomonadota > Gammaproteobacteria > Vibrionales > Vibrionaceae > Enterovibrio > Enterovibrio sp. FF113. Next base: position 2,760 of record NZ_JBGONO010000010.1, read on the forward strand.
GAACGCGCTTCAGTCGCAGCCATCGTCGCTTGGTCTGGGATTTCTTTCTGGGTGCGATTAATAATCACGCCCGCCACACAACCCGCTTTCAGTCCTGAACTTGCACACATGGTCAGCAACGTCGCGGATTCCATTTCAAAGTTCAATACGCCCATGTCTTGCCATTCTTTCATTGAACCCTGAAAACGACGAACAACGCGACCACTGAAGGTATCGTATCGCTCTTGCCCTGGGTAGAACGTATCGCTTGAAGCAGTTACGCCAGTGTGCACCGCCGCACCAGACTCATCAGCCGCTGCTTTCATTGCTGTCGCCACATCAAAGTCCGCAACCGCTGGGAATTCTAGAGGCGCAAAATGGCAACTCGCACCATCTAATCGCACTGAACCGGTCGTCACAATCATGTCACCGACATTGATGTTTGGCTGAATAGCGCCGGTTGTACCCACGCGCAAAAATGTGCGTACACCGAGTTGTGCCAATTCTTCAACCGCAATTGATGTTGAAGGGCCACCAATCCCTGTGGAGCAAACCACCACTGACTGACCTTCCAATTTCGCCAAATAAACGGTGTATTCACGATGGCTCGCCAAAAATTTAGGCGAATCCATCAAGGCTGCAATCTTTTCCACTCGGGCAGGATCACCCGGAATAATGGCCAATGTTGCACCGTCTAGATCCGATGCGTTGACGCCCAAATGGAATACGTTTTGCTCAGTCATGATTGTCTCCTCACTGTATCGTGCCCCTCAGCTTTGTCTAAATCGAAAAGTGCTGAGTACGATTGCCACGAATGATTAGGTGGCGATGAATTCAGCCACCACCTTAACGTTTGGAATGAAAAATAAAGTGACGAAATTCAAATTTAAAATATTTTCATTTCATTACATTGCACATATGAGTGATGTAGATCACCAACGCTAATTCATTTGTCCATGGGAGCCATCGCGGTCATCTTGTGGTCGAACTAAACCGTTTTCCGGCCTTTGCCCCTCAGGCGCGACTCGACGCGTTTTGGCTTTATAACGCAACAAACGTAGCGCATTCATGGTGACAATGGCCGTTGCCCCACTGTCTGCAAGCACGGCAACCCAAAGCCCGGTGAAACCCATTACCGTTGTCACAAGAAAAATGGCTTTTAATCCAATGGCTAGCGCGACATTTTGGCGAACATTCGCCATGGTCGCTCGAGCGAGATCGATGATCTCTGGAATACTTTCAATACGATTATGTCTTAGGGCGATATCGGCGGTTTCAAGCGCAACGTCTGTGCCGCTCCCCATCGCAATGCCAATTGTCGCCGCTTTCATTGCAGGTGCATCGTTGATCCCATCCCCCACCATGGCAACTCGAGAATGATTCGCTAATACATTGATAGCATCAACTTTACCTTCCGGCATCAAACCCGCTTGGTATTCCATATTCAAAATACCAGCCAAACCTGCTGCGGCCTTTGGGTTATCCCCTGTCAACATAAGAGAGCGAATACCTGCATCTTTTAAGCTCTCAATGGTATGAACCGCCGTTTGACGTAGTTCATCACGCCATGCCACTGCGCCATTCGCAACATCATCGATAAAAACAATCGCAACGGTTTTTCCACTATCCGCTAACTGCTGTGCACTCTCAACATTTTCAGCCTGCACGACTTGCGTGTCATTACGTTTATCGAGCGCAACAATGGTTATCTTCTTACCGTCCACATTGCCCGACACGCCTTTACCCGCATCTGTACGTACATTGTCGGCGGAAAGAATGCTCACTTGCTGACGTTGCGCTTCGATAACAAGCGCTTTTGCCAGAGGATGATGTGAGCCTTGCTCCACCGCAGATGCGAGTGCAAGCATGTCGTGACTGCCACCCTGCCAACAGAGTATGTCAGTGACCACCGGCTTACCTTCCGTTAAGGTGCCCGTCTTATCAAAAGCGACCCATTCAACACGGCTCAACGCTTCTAGCGCTGCACCGCCTTTTATTAATGCACCGTGTCTCGCCGCCGCCGCAAGCCCTGATGTCATTGCCGCTGGTGTTGAAATCACCAGCGCACAAGGACAAGCAATTAACAGCAACGTGAGTCCGCGATAAATCCAAACATCCCAACTTTCTCCAAACATAAGCGGAGGCACGATGACAATCAATGCAGCAATGATGATCATCAAAGGTGTATACCAACGGCTAAATTGGTCGATGAATCGCTCGACAGGTGCTCGTCGAGATTCTGCGTCTTCTATCAAGGTTAATATGCGGTCTATCGCACTTTCACCCTGTTTGGATACCACTTCCAATTCGACACGTTGGTCAACAGCCAACGCGCCCGCTGGTATTTTCTCACCTGCACTTTTTTCAACAGGAATAGACTCTCCTGTCAATGCACTTAAATCAAAACTCGCGCTTTCGGCAACAAGCGAAGCATCGGCTGGAAGCCTGCCACCCGGCGAAATTTCAATAATATCTCCCGGCTGAAGTGTGGATACAGAGACGTCTTTTCGGCCTCCATCTTTTTCAATTCTGACCACATTTTCTGGTACCAATGCCATCAATGATTTTATGCCTGCACGCGCTTTTGCTGATGCATAACCTTCAAGTCGCTCGCCAATCAAAAAGAGCACCAGAACCATGGCAGCTTCGACCGTTTCGCCAAGGTAAAGCGCACCAATGGCGGCAATCGACATCAACATTTCTATCGAGAATGGCGATCCACTTCTTGCTAGTACCACCGCTTTTTTAACAATAGGAATAAGGCCAATGACGGTAGCAACACTAAACAATATGCGCGACAGGTCAGGCACCCAAATGGAGAGAATGCCAGCAATGCTCATCACGCCGATAAGCGAAAGGAGAACGCCTTCTTCTTTGATGCGCTGGAGTGCACTTTTAGGCTGTGATTTTTTAGAAGGAAGAGAGAGATCTACCAGAGGGAATCCGGTTTGCTTAGCGCGAGCATTGATTTGTTCAAGCTGAATCTGTGTGGGTTCACGATCAAAGCTGACAACGAGTTTTTCTGTCGCGAATCGGACATTTACCTGCGTCACACCCTGTAGGCTTTTAATCGCGCCTTCAAGCTTACCCGCACAACTAGGGCAATCCATGTTGGTGACACGCCATGCATGGCTTTTGGCAATCGGTGATTGTTGTTGCGGCTCATCGGGAGCATGCACGTGCGAATGGACGTGGCCATCGTGAGAGTGCTCTGAATTAACATCATGGCTGCTGTGTTCGTGGTCACAACAGCCTTGTCCTGCGGGGTCGTCGCAATCCTCAGGTAGAGCATCACTGCCGTCGCTGACTGACGCAGAAGCACTGGCATTACAGCATGTGTTTGTTGACACTGGTGCGGCCTGAGAATGGGCGTGTTGATGACTTGGTTTGTTACAATGACCCGATTTACATGAATGACACATAAGGCTATCTCCCTATTTGAAATTACACTCAGTGTAAACCTTGGAGCTAACTCCAAGGTCAAGTAAACAAGATCATTATTTGGGACTTTCTCGCCGGCATTTCTATCTGATAAGTTACTTCAGTCGATCTAAAATAACTTGGGTATCCAACGCTGCCTGATAATCGCGATAGTCTAATCCTGCATCAAACACGAAATGGGTAATCAGTTTCTTTGCCGCTTCTTGCAGAACAATTGCTTGCCAAGGTTTTTCAAAGTATCGCTCAATACAGGCGTTATTGATGGCTTCAATCGTATCAGCATGCGTTGCTTGTCCGGTCAGCAGTACCTTGCGTGTGCCACGAAAACGTGGGTCCAAGGAGACTTCGGTCAGTAACTCAACACCGGTTTTCTCGGGCATCACATGATCAGAAATGATCAATGCAATGTGCTCGCCTTCTGCATCAAGATCATCCATTAACGCCAACGCTTCATCGGCTGACTCACAATCTTCAATATGAAACGCAACCGCAAGGGGAGCGAGATCTTTGAGCACAGCATCTAACACTTCACGCTGATCATCAACGCAGATAATGTTCACTTTTTCCATCTGTTTCCCCTTTCTAAAAGCCTACTGTAAAGGCAAGTGACTCGTCGCCCTCGCCCATTGTTAGAAACTTGGCATCACTGAATTGATGCTATAAGAAATTAACCAGTCGAAGTATCCAAACCATCACAAAACTTAGTGCGACACCCACAATGCCAAGTACCACACCGACTTTTGCCATTTGATTGCTATTTACATGCCCAGTGGCATGCGCCAGTGCATTTGGCGGCGTACTTATTGGCAGTGACATACCCAAGGATGCAGCAAAAGTAACAATCAGGATTAATGTCGCTTCACCACCAAGAGATGACAATGAAGTCATGGACATACCCAGCGCGGCCATAATCGGCATCAACAAGTTAGCCGTTGCAGTGTGGGACATGAAGTTTGCCATTAGCAGACAGAGTGCTGCTGCGCCCAACAGGACAATCTCAGGTGCAAAGTTCTCAAACGGAATGCTGTGGACAATCAGTCTTGCCAAGCCCGTTTTGTCCAATGCTAAACCTAACGCAAAGCCACCCGATACCAACCAAAGCACATCCCAAGAGACCTTTTTCAGATCTTCTTTGTTAATGATGCCAGTCATCGAAAACACGGCCACGGGAATAAGTGCAACCGTGTAGGAGTTCATGCCATGGCGTGAGCCCATCAACCAAAGCAACACCGTCGTAGCAAACGTGACATAGACGGTGATGGCTTTAGGCGTTTTAAGAAACTTGCCTTTAATACTTAGCGAAATCGATTGTTCATTTGATGGGAATAAATAGCTCAACAACGCCCACGCCAATACCAACATGACAGCCACAAACGGCACACCAAACGCCATCCATTCGCCGAAGGTGATCAAATTTTCGCCGGTTAAATATTGCAGTGCAATCGCATTAGGTGGCGTACCAATCGGTGTACCAATACCACCGATGTTGGCGGCAACAGGAATGGATAACGCGAAAGCAATCTTGCCTGGGTCGTTCGGTTTGAACACCATGAGAATGGGAGTAAGAATAGCCAACATCATCGCTGTCGTGGCCGTATTAGACATAAACATAGAAAACACGGCGGTGATGAGCATGAGCCCAGCCATGACCATCTGAGGTTTATGACCAAATGGTTTGAGCAATACACGGGCAAGGTTGACGTCTAAACGGTATTTTGTCGCTGCCATCGCGAGAAAGAATCCACCAAGAAATAGCATGATAATGGGGCTGGCAAACGTTGCCATGATATCGCTGTAGTGGAGTAGCCCGCCAAACTCTGGCGTTCCAGCATCGGTTCTAAACCAGATCAGTCCTTTGTCTGAGAGAAAAAGCAATTCAAGCACAATCACCAGAACGGACGTGGCATAGATAGGAATGGGCTCAAGTACCCAGCATAACGCTGCGAGTAAAAACAAAGCGATAGCCCGCTGCTGCATCACAGTCAGGGTTTCAAATGGAAAAACAGACGCTGGTAGTAGCATCACCACCAGCGGTATAAGAATAGGAAGTATGTATTTCGCCTGAACGCGCATAATCGCTTGTAATCCCTTAAAGCTAAACACCCACATTCCGTGGGCAACACGCTTATTCTGCGCTACTTGCTTTCAAGGAGTACTGAATTAGATCAATAAATTGGACTCATTTCTAAGTGAAAATATCGAATAGAAAAAAGGGACGTTTCGTTAGAAACATCCCTTCATCGACTAGCGTTTGGGAGCGGCGTCTTTTTTGTCTGTATCGGTGTTGATTGCGCTCTCGCTTTCTTCCGCCATGACGGCTCGGAAGCTGCTAAACGCTGTCACGGGTACAGCAGGTTCAATCGCAACCACATCTTCTTCTTTTTGCTCATGGTCTCGGGCAAGCTGTGCGATGAGTTTTTTAACCAAGATGTATCCTGCAATGCCGAAGAGAACAGAACCAACGGCTTGACCAATCAACACGCCTTCTGCCCCTCCCATGTAGCCGCCAACGTAAACAAAAGGAATCGTGCCTAGTGTTGCCTTTCCGACATTTAATAACGTTGACCATGTCGGTCTGTTCAGGTTGTTAAACGCGGCATTAGACACAAACAAGGTACCGTTGAAAATGAAGGTAATGGCGATGTAAGTACAGAACAATGTCACCATGGATGAAGCATCACCATCAAGGCTAAATGCATCAATGATGAACCCTTGTGCGAGGAACAAAATCAGTGCCACAACCACACAATACGCAGTGACAAACTTTACCGAGTCACTTAACGTTTGCTGAACTCTATCGAATTTTTGCGCGCCATAATTCTGCCCTAGAATCGGGCCAACAGCACCTGACAACGAAAAAATCAGCGCAAAGGATACAGGTAACAATCGGCCCATCACGGCATATCCAGCCACGTAATCCGCGCCGAATTTAGCGATTTGAGCGGTGACGATGGCATTACCAATCGGCGTTGCCGTGTTAGTAACAATCGCGGGGCCAGCGATATTCATGATGGCACGAAAGTGCTGCGAGAGATCTGCAAAGGTAGGGCGAGCCACCAAATCATGTTTACGGTGAACGGCATGGAAAGCGACGCCAAACAACACGAAACGAGACAGTAGCGATGCCGTCGCTGCCCCCTCTATTCCCATAGAAAGTCCAAAGATGAAAATAGGGTCGAGAATGGCATTCACCGCGCCGCTAATCAGGGTTGCCGCCATTGATAGCTTCGCGTCTCCCACTCCTCTTAGCGCCGCCCCCGCTGACATGCCCATTGCCATTAAGGGCGCACCGGGAAGGAGAATAACGAGAAAGTCTTTCGCTTTTTGTGCCGCTTCCCCTTGAGCACCAATCAACGCGAGGATCGGATCAACAAAAAACAAGATGATTCCCACGGTGACCGCGCTAACAATAGCCGCGAAAACCATAATGCTGCCCGTTAACTTTCGAGCCTCTTCTCGATTTCCCGAACCCAAAGCGCGGCTAACCAATGCTCCCATAGCAATCGAGGTGCCAATAGACACTGACGTTGAGAAAAAGACGATGGTGCCAGCAAAACCAATCGCCGCGGCTAATTCAACTTGACCGAGTAAACTGATAAAAAACATATCAACTAAATCGACCAAAAATAGAGCCATAAGCCCCACCGCGCCAGACGTCGACATGACGGTGATATGACGCATGATAGAGCCATTAACAAACTTGGCTTGTTGCTGATTGGGCATACTAATTTCCGTATTAAGTAAGAGAGACTGTCAGCCATCCTTGCGGCGTGATGAGAGAAAAGACTGAATCACAATGTGCGGGTAGATGTTTCTGTCGGTAAGTATTGTGCCATTAAAAAGAGGTGCTTCAAGCACCTCTTTTGATACGACACATTCAAAAATGTTTAACCATTATACGGGATGGTGAAAGCTGTCATCAATTTGAGTGGCTATCGCTTTCAAAATGTCGCGACGCGTAATGATACCCACTAGGCGATCATCTTCATCAACAACAGGGTACAGCTTAGGTTTGCCCGGTAGCATTTCTTCTGCCAGCTTAATAATACTGTCATCGGGTAATACGGCTGATACCTCTTTGTGCATGCAGTCATCTACTGTATTTGTATCATGACAGTAATAACCCATTCTGAGCAATTTATGGATCATATCTTGTTCAGACAAAAAGCCCACAACATGATGGTTTTCGTCCAGCACGGGACCGCCGGATTGGTTTGCATTCAGCATTTTTTCTAGCGCGACAGACAGAGACATGGAAGCCTTGAAGGTCACGGGTCGTTTGTTCATGTAATCTTTTACTTTTATCGATTCCATGCATCCCCCAATAATTATTCAGCAGTTATATCGATACAGCGAAAAATCTCTGTTTATCTCACTATTAGTGTCGACCAAGCTGACCAAATTACTAGCTCATGCAGAAGTATTTTTATGCTTTGTCACAAATGAAAGAGTGTTTTTCATTCAAAACCTCTCATTGGCTTACAAAAAAGGCACAAAAAAACCAGCATCTATTGATGCTGGTTTTAATAAAAATAGTGAAGATATTAAACCGTGCGTATATAAATCTTACGCTCGATTACATCAGCATCATCATCAACAGACCCAGCGGAATCTTCTCACCACTAGGCGATACTGCTTGATCACCTTCAATTTTCGCTGTCAGTGTCACGCCATTCTCAGCTTGAGAAATGAAGCCATAAGGTTCTAAGTTAGACAAAGACGCCTCCACTTCAGGGACACCTTCAACGTATGCTGTAGGAACATTAATGAAAAAGTTGCCCTTCAGCTTCGTCATGAGTGCACCAACATTTTGGGTCACACTGCCAAGCCCAGGCTCGACGGATAAATCAAACTTCGCGTCAATATGCCCTTCTGGTGTATCAAGTTCCAATGGAATGATTTCGAAGGTTAGGCCTTTCTCGACCAGACCATCTAACGCTGTCACCAACTTCATCATTTCTTCTTCAGTCGGCTCAGCACTCATCGAATCTGCCGTTGTCGCCAAGGCGATCATTGAGTTGTAATCAAGCGCATTGAAATTTACACCCATCTTAAAGTTATCAACGACCAGCGTGTCTGGCATATCAAACTTTTCGAATGAGATAACATTGGTGTTATCAAAACGAAGTTCATCAGGCGCTGCTGTTTTCACATCACCGTTGTTGATGGCAGATAGCGCGTTCTTCACATCCACAGCAAGCTTATCAATCGTCACCGTTGAGCCTGACATATCACTAAATGTACTGGTTGCGACATTCACTCTTTGCGACCCGACCCAAACTTCATCAACCAGTTGGCCATCGCCACTGCCTGTGATGTCTTTCAGCGCGAATTTCTCACCTTCAGGGCTCGATAATTCAATAAACGGCATCTCCAACTGGAACACCATCACGCCATCTTTATCGGCCGTTCCTGATACATTCGCAGGTGAACTCGTCACTTTGATTTCGTCGTTTTCGCCATTCATCGCTCGCACTGTCACATCATACTGAGTGGCGCCCAGCAACGAGGTCTCCGTGACAATCGTAAGTGGAGACTCGCCCGACGGCCAAAGCAGATCGGTAATCACTTTGATCTCAGGTGTCATTTCTAGCGTGGACGTGGTGCTAACACCTAGGAATCCATGACTCACGTGACTCAACACAGAATAAGATGTTGGTAGGCCTTCGTCTTCATAAACTTCTTTCATCGACCCGATGACAGCAACTCGCGTGATAACCTCAGAAGAGAGGTAACCTCGTTCATAGGATGTATTTTCGACAGTAAGATAAGGCGACTGGATTTGCTTAATCTCATTATCATAAAAAGACTGACCAATTTGACCTGTTGCAAATGGCCACAACACACCTACCGCGACGGCTCCAGCTATTGCCGTGTACTTTCCAAAAATCATTTTTGCTCCATGGGTCCGGCATTAATTTTAGAAGAGTTTAAACCATCCCCATCTATAACCCCATGGCCAGAAGAGGTTTTCTTTCAATATGTGCCAGTTTGCAGCGCTCTTCTCAGCTTAAAGACGGTGAAAACGATACACTCATAAAAAATAGTGATAATAGATAAACGTATGAATCTACAAGTCATCTTATGTCTTGATGATGACCCCACCATCTTGACCAAAATTGAATCCGAATTGTCAGCGTTTGGTGGGTTATTCGACATCATTTGCGCGGACAACACGCACACTGCGAGTGAAATTCTTGAAGAATTGCAGCGCAATGAGCGTCGTATCGCCCTGTTTATCTGTGACCATACACTGGGCGAAGACCAGGGCATTAATCTGCTGATAAACATCGACAATCACCCCGCTTCACACGGTGCACGAACCATACTGCTGAATGATCAGCCAAATTTAGACATTATCATGCAGGCGGTTAACGAAGGTCGACTCAACTATTGCATGACAAAGCCATGGGCACCGCAAGCCATGGCTGACACAGCCAAGAGAGAACTGACCCAATATGTGCTTCAGCACAACAGTGACGAATTATTGAAGTACTGCAGTGTGCTAGACCAAAAAAGGCTGCTAGATGCTCACATTGAGAACAAGCTCGCTTCTTACCGCAATGGTTTCATCGAATCTGCGCTGGGCGTCAGTGATGAAGTTTTAGCACAAGAGTTGGTTCAAGGCTTACACGAGTATTTTGCTCAGAACAGTGAGCACAACGTGACTCGCTTCTACAGTGAAGATCATCTGCTGACACACGAAGGCAAACCCAATTCATTCCTTTGGTTCGTCGAAGAAGGTGAAGTGGCACTGTTAAAACGTGACGAGACTGGCGCGTCTCATGAAGTAGCAAGACTGGGGCAAGGAAGCTTGATTGGCGGAATGTCATTTGTCACTGGTGATGTGTCATTTTCAACGGGCATTACCTTAGAGCCCACCAAAGTTATAAAACTCAACCGCACCTTGTTTTCTCAGGTTATGCAGGCCAGAAATGATTTGCTCCCGCTTTTTTCCAGTTACCTGCTTCGCCATTTTAACCGACGACTCAAGCGCAGCATTTCTACTGAAGTGAAATTGCAACAAACGCTTCAATCACTCGAACTAGCGCACAAGCAACTTATTGAAAAAGAGAAAATGGCGATGCTTGGGCAACTCGTGGCCGGCGTGGCGCATGAACTGAATAACCCAGTTTCTGCCATTCTCAGAAACAGTGACACGCTCAGAGATAATATTGGTCAATTGATTAATGTCGAATTGAGCGATGTAGCGAGAGACAAAGCAAACCAAATTATGGCGGAAGCACTGCTCTCTCGTCCCATGTCCACGGCAGATGCTCGTAAAAAATCCAAGGCAATTGAATCCCTTGTTGGCAACCGGAACCTTGCGCGAAAAGCCGTTAATATGGGGCTAGATAAACCTGATGACATTCAACTTTGGCAGAAAAAGCTCGCGCCAGAATTCACGGATACATTGAATCAATGGGACATGTTCTATCAAGCGGGCAGCTTACTGCGTTCAACCAATGTGTGCGCTCAACGCATTGCCGATATGGTCAAGAGCTTGAAAACCTACGCGCGACAAGATGACGAAACCATGCATGAAGTAGATATTCATGAAGGTATTGAAGACACACTGGTCATGTTTGAAAACCAACTAAAGCGCATTCAGCTTGTCCGTGATTATGGTGAGCTAAGGCCCATTCGCTGTATGCCCATCGCCCTTCAACAAGTGTGGACAAACCTCATTTCTAATGCTCTTGATGCGGTAGGCAATGACGGTGAAATCCATGTCACAACCCGAGAGACGGTATATCGCAGTCGTAAAGCCGTCAAAGTAACCGTACGGGACAATGGCATGGGGATCCCTGCGTCAATTAAGAATAAGATCTTTGAACTCAACTACACGACTAAACGAGAGGGTCACTTCGGCTTGGGTATCGGTTTGTCTGTGTGTCGTCAAATTGTGGAGCATCACGGTGGGTTGATTGATGTTAGCTCTTCGGCCGGTGAGTTCACGGCGATGATTGTTACCCTGCCCTATTCCCCGCTACTCACGCCCCCCAAGGAGGACTAAATGAGCCAATACCTTATTTTGTGCGTCGATGATGAACGTGACGTACTCGACAGTGTCACCAATGACCTCGCGTCACTCGAAGAGCACTTTGTTATCGAGGCCGCTGAATCCGTTGCTGAGGCCAGAGAGATTCTTGCTGAAGCCGCCGCTGACGAGCTTCAACTCGCCCTGATCTTGTGTGATCACATTATGCCGGAAGACCTTGGGGTCGACTTTCTTATCGAACTCAATCGCTTTGATATTACCGCCAAAGCAAGAAAGTTGCTGCTCACGGGTCAAGCTGGTTTAGAAGAGACCGTTCAAGCAGTGAATCATGGCAGCCTTGATTATTTCATTGCGAAACCGTGGCAAGGTGAAACCCTGCGACAGGTAGTGATCGACCAACTAACTACATTTATGATCGCACATGACGGTAACCTATTGCCTTGGGTTAGGGTTTTGGATGCAGAGAGAATCATGGAATCGATCAGTAATAATCGACTCAATTATTCTGACGACTAGCGAGAGTGATTTAATGATAGGCACAGTAATGGTAGGACAATTTATGATTGCAGCGCCTGTCTAACAGACTTTTTCGTATTTTTTGCTTAAATTTGACTCAGTAGTGCTTTAAATGCTCGCTATGCTGTTGTTTAGCAAAAGCGACTTCTATTAAACTACACCATAACTCCTTTTTCATCACGAGACCTTTCATGCGCAAAACCAAGATTGCTGGTATTTTACTGGCCGCAGCTTCTTCTGCTGTATTCTCTGCCGCAAGTGCTGCTAATGATGGCAGCATGAGCAACTTCAGCTACGACTACTTTGAGGCTCGTGTTGGTATTAGCCCTGTGACCTACGGCGTTGGTTTTAGCACGTCTATTCACCCTAATGCACACATTCGTGCAGAAATTGATAGTGAGTTCGAATCTGATTTCGATGCGACTGCCGCTATTGGTTTCCATGCGCCAGTTAACAACTGGGCTGACGTCTATGGCGAACTCGGCCTTCGCTCGATGAAGCAACGCGGACGTTTCGGCCACGACACAGAACTTGGTGTTGAAGTTAACCTAGGTGTGCGTCAATGGTTGGGTCCACAATTAGAAGTAGGCGGTGAACTCGGTCACGTCTCCATTGATAGCGATGAAGATATCTTTGGGTCAGTTTTTGGTCGCTTCCACGCAACCGAATTGTTCTCGCTTGGTGCTCAGATTCGCTTTAACGAAGCATATGGCGATCAATTCATGTTCACCACACGTTTCAAATACTAAGTTAGCATCATCAAAAAAGGCCTCAATGAGGCCTTTTTTCATCTCACGTTTCTATTCGCACGGAACAATTGTATAACCCGCCTCACTTTCTGCAGACTCAAGCTCACTGACCAATGTGAATCCCATCTCTTGCACGACTTTTAGGTCTCTCGCGTTTACGCTGTGAACCAAAATGTCCGCGGTTTTACCACCACACACACTTGCAAACATAAGATCATTTAATCTCGCACATTGGGACGATTCAACACTCACGCCAATCGACATGAGTTTGTCACGACTTTCTTGCACGGTACTCCCAGTCGTCTCACACTGAACAGCCCCGCGACTCTGATAAACAGTCACATCTTTGCTTTGCTTAATCGCGCAGCCCGAAAGGCTGACTGTGATATACAAACAACCTGTGGCTATAAATTTTGAGGGGCTATTCCCTTTTAGTAAACGCATTAACCTTCTTCCTTGTTTAGGCCGCTCGGACTTTCATTCCAATCAACATTCACCTCGAGTAAATGAGCAACAGACAAACCTAATAACTCGATAACAATGCTCTGACCGTATAAATCGAACAGTTTTTCCAACGCAGCTGCCGCCTTTTCTTTGCCGCTAGAATCAGCACCAGTCGCGCCAAGAAAATACTTAATACAGTGAATGAATTTTGCTTCTTGGAGTGCAGCGCACCACGTTGATTTAATTGTTTGATGTGACGTCGAGTCAATCAACCCAACAACATAGTGGAATACTTGCCCTTGAAAGGCTCCAGTCATTGATTCCTTCGTAGGAACAACACGCTGGATACCACTTCGACTTAATCCGGTGCGCTTAGCAATACTGCCATAAGTGACCGCATCCCATCCCTGCTCCATGAAAATATCAATAATGGTTTGATATATCGCCGCTTCTGTTTGCTGTGCACCTTCTTTGGTATTTTTCGCCATCAGTCCATTGCGTCCACGTTAACATACTGCGTATCTTATATTTTATTGACAAAAAGATACAGAAAGCACACCAAACTCATTAACAATTCAATCGATATTTTGTCGACTTTTCGAGTTGTTCAAGCAACCACTGCCTAAATGCGACTATTTTTGCATTGTTTACATGTTCTTCACGGTATACCAGATAAAAACTAAAGGGAGATTTAACCGACTGCGCAATCGGCGTCACGAGTCGACCAGAGTGCAAGTAGTCTTGAATATATGCGGTACGGCCGATGGCGACCCCCATCCCTGAAGTTGCTGCTTCAAGCGCAAGATCGGCGCGGTCAAAACTATGATTTGTGCCATTTAACTCAACACCGTTGGTATTCGCCCAATACAGCCATTCGTCACTCAAACTGGCGCTGGCCCAGGGGGCTGCATCATGAAGCAGTTGGCACTGAGCAAGTTGCTGGGGATTGTCATAAAGATTGTGATTCTTTGCATACTCAGGGCTGCAAACCGGCACGATGAAGTCATCAAGTAGATGATGAGTCGCTAGCCCAGTGTAACGTCCATGACCAAAATATATTGCACAATCAAAAGCCTCGGCTTTGAAGTCAACCAAATCATTTCGAGTTCTAAGATGGAGCGTAACATCTGGAAATGTATCGGCGAATTGAGAAAGTCGAGGCACCAGCCATTTTTGCGCGAAAGTCGGCGGCGCAGAAATGATGAAATCGCCAAATGGTCTAGCTCGATTGAGTTCCAATAACTTTTGGCTAATAGCCGAAAATTGCTCTGCGACCACTTGTTTTAGCTGCTCACCCTCATTAGTCAATGACAGATGGCGTGGACGTCGAATAAATAGCGACACCTCTAAACGCTGCTCGAGTTTTTTAATTCGATGGCTAACAGCGCTTTGCGTTAGATGGAGCTGCTCTGCTGCTCGAGTAAAGCTCATTGTTTCCGCGACAATTGAAAAGCAGTGCAGACCTGCGAGCAACGAGGAAGATAGCTCAGGTAGTTTCATGACAAAGCCACTGTTTTTGATACGCATTTAAGGGACTGTAGCAATATTGGCTATGTACGTATAGGGGATGGTTAACGATGTCATAAAGACAAAAAGCTGCGCAATGCAGCTTTTTTGGGGTGAGAATGGTGTGAAATCACACTGCGCGAAGAAGGTTTTGTTTGGTCTCTTCACTTAGCAAGGTGTAATGAACGCCCGTTTGAGCACCGGCAAACATCCACAGCAGTTTGATATCAACATCGTATCCGTGTGCTTCCTGCACTTTTCGGAACAATTCTTCAGGGCTCATTGAGAAGAAAGTATCAACATCTTCTATCCCTGCTTTTTTAAGCATTCTTTCAATGGTCAAACGCAGATTAGGTAAATCACGAAGACGCTTGTTTAGCTTGGAATCGCGGTATTCTTTCTCTGCTACAGAGTTCAACACGGACTTTTTTACCATCGCGTCTAAACCTGTATCTGCTGCGTCATAAAGATCCGTGATGTCGTAGTAATTAACAATCGCGGTTGAGCTCTTCTTTACATGAACAAACTTTTTACACTCTTTTGCCAACAACGCGTCCGTTAAGTCTGCGCCGCCGCGTAAGTAAATACGTTCTTCCTTAACCAGTGCAAACATTGCACCGCTCACAAAAAAGCCGGTTCCGCCAAACATTGAACGTTTCTCTGTTTCGCCAAACTGAGATAAGTACTCTACAAAGCCACTTTTAACTTCAAGCACAGGTGCCTCCTTTCTCCCCAACAGCCAATTCCTCGGCCAACATTCTGTAATTTCTCAACGCGAAATAATGATGCCGCATAAAGGCATAGAAAACCATGCACCAGATCACCCACGGCGTGAAACCGTAGCAAAAGTGCAACATCCGTCACGTTTGTGGTGTGTAATTTTTATGTATACACAATGTTAAATGAGCTATTGGACTCGCAATTTAGTGCAACCAATTGCATCAAGCTTGGCTTGCAAACGTTAATTCACTTCAAGTTTTGTCTTGAGACAGCCCTTAAACTTGCGTTTTCACCACTAATAATATTGTCAATTACTGGTATGACAAATTTATTGGACAGCACGTATTCAATTGGTGTCTTTCGTTCAAATTTATATACATATGTGTTCCAATTAAAACGTAAGAGATCTACTATTTACACAGCGTTTTTTCGAGTCTAAAAAAATGGATCACCTATCGTTATTTTGGGTTACCCCAAACCGTGAAAAGCACCTCAAAGCTATAGAAACTGATTTCTTCCAACGTGTTTATCGTTCTTTAAAAGACGGTACGTTAGCATTGCCCCCTATTCCCGATGTGGTAGTCAAACTCCAACAAGTATGTAACTCCCCGAATACCACAGTCAGAGATGTATCAACACTTCTCCTTGATGATGCAACGCTTACCGCTGCCGTGATTCGCTCGGCAAACTCTGCCGTCTTTAGTCCTAGAACGAATCGTCCATGCCATGATATCAATATGGCCGTTTCTCGATTGGGCATTCAACGCGTTCTCGGTATCGCCACGGCACATGCGATCCAATCATTGAAAAACAATGCTCACTTCAGCGTTGAATGTAATGGGCTGCTCAAGAAAAGTGCACAGGCGTCGCGAGAATTTGCCTCTACAATGGCTCTCCTATGTCAGAAGGTTAAAAACTACGATGACGATGGGATTGCTCTTGAAGTAGAAAAGTCGCTACTCATTGGGCTTCTCGCAGACATTGGTATCTACAGTGCTGTAAAGGCTTATCAGCAGTACTCTAATGAAGGCAATTACCTCGATTTTGATATTGCCAGTCACGTTTTCTACGCAGTGAGTAAAGAAGCCAGTCGATTTATCCTTAAGAGTTGGGGATTTGATTTAGACTTTGTTGAAGTATCTTTAAATCGCCACATTCGCCGAACTGGTGAAGACATCACCTATCTAGATGTTGCAAAAATGGCCAATCACTTGCTCATGTTCCGTGCGAATGATGAAGACATTGATGATCACGACGTTGAAATAACCCTCGCAGGTGCGGAAGCCCTCTATGAACTATCCAACCTGAACGAAACAGATTTTCGTCACCAGTTGAGTGGTATTATTAACAACTGCGGTTTTTAAGCCGCTCTTTGCCGGGACAAAGATTGACCTAGTTGGAAGACCACTGATACTCTCATCTCGGTTTTCTTTTTTATCAATAAGGTCTTAACTCGATGCTCCCCGGCATGCTTTATATTTTCCTTCCACTCGTTGTTGGTTATTTAATCCCCATTAAAAGTGCCTCATTGCTTGATACCATCAATCGATCTACGTCTCGATTGGTGTTTGTCATTCTAGGCCTAATGGGTCTGAGCCTGGCTGGTTTGGATAATCTCAGTAGTAACTTAAATCAAATTCTTTTGCTTAGCGTTACCTTCTTTTTCTGTATAGGTGTCGCTAATCTACTGGTGTTGCCAATCCTAGATTTCATTCTGAAAACCAAAACTGAACAACACAAGCAAACGATCCCACTTTCACAAATGGTGATGGAATCTGTGAAGCTTGTATTTGTCGTTGGCGGCGGATTGATACTAGGCCTTCTGCTTCCTATTCCCCTAGATTGGGTTGACCCTGCGAGTGAAGGTATCCTGCTAATATTGCTTTTCCTGATCGGTATTCAGCTTCGAAACAGTGGCATGACACTCAAGCAAATAATTCTAAACAAGAAAGGACTCAGTGTTGCCTTGGTCGTCATTGTCACGTCTCTATTGGGTGGTCTTCTTGCCGCATGGCTTCTCGAGCTTCCCTACAATCATGGTCTTGCTATGGCATCCGGTTTTGGTTGGTATTCTTTGGCAGGTATATTGATGGGTGATGCGTTAGGCCCAGTTTATGGCGGCGCGTCTTTCTTACTTGAGCTCACTCGTGAGCTTGTCGCGATTATCCTTATTCCTATATTTATTGGCCGTTATCCGTTAACCGCTATCGGTTATGGTGGTGCAACATCCATGGATTTCACGCTACCCATCATCCAAACCACAGGTGGGGTAAAATGCGTTCCTATCGCGATTGTCAGCGGTTTTATCCTGAGTCTTCTCGTACCCATACTTATGCTATTTTTTGTATCGCTGTAGTGTGTCGCGCACAAAAGAAATAACTGAACAAGAAATAGAAAAGGAGAGCGAATGCTCTCCTTTTTATCATCAAACGTTGGGGGAATAACGATTGATATTAATTATTGCGAATCCACTCATCCATGTCTGATTTCAAGTTGTCAGATTTAGTACCGAAGATTGCCTGAACGCCGCCGCCAGCGATAACTACGCCTGCCGCACCCAGTTTCTTCAATCTGTCTTGGTCAACAGCATCAACACTTGCTACAGCAACGCGCAAACGTGTGATACATGCGTCTAAGTTAGTGATGTTTTCTTTACCACCAAACGCCATCACCAACTCTTTCGCCATATCAGAACCAACACCAACTGCCGCTGTTTTTTCTTCATCATCATCTTCACGACCTGGCGTTTTCAGATCCAGCTTCACGATAGCAACGCGGAATACAACGTAGTAGAACACGGCGTACATCATACCCAGCAGCGGGAACAACCACATTTTCTGAGAATTTGCAGACAATACAACGAAGTCAATCAAACCGTGTGAGAAAGACGTGCCATGAACCATACCCAAGGTGTTAGTGATGACATACGCAGTACCAGCAAGGATAGCGTGGATAACATACAGCACTGGCGCAACGAACAGGAATGCAAACTCGATAGGTTCTGTAATACCTGTTAGGAATGAGGTCAGCGCAGCAGACACCATGATACCGCCCACTTTCGCGCGGTTTTCTGGTTTTGCGGTGTGCCACATTGCAATAGCAGCAGCAGGCAAGCCAAACATCTTGAACATGAAGCCGCCAGCCAACTGACCAAAGCCGTTACCTGCGGCACGTGTTGCTTCATCAGCAACCATATAGCAAGTCAGGATACCAGTACGTGCTTCACCAGCAGGCGTCACACATTGACCCGCTTCATAGAAAAATGGTGCGTTCCAGATGTGGTGCAAACCAAACGGGATAAGTGAACGCTCGACCAGACCATAGATACCGAATGCCACTTGTGGATTTTGAACGGATGCCCAGTTAGAAAAAGACGCAATCATCGCACCGATTGGTGGCCAGATGAAAGACAGACCAATTGCCAAGAATATGCTCAGAAAGCCAGTAATAATGGGTACAGAGCGCTTACCCGCGAAGAAGCCTAGGTAATCTGGAAGTTGAATACGGAAGAAACGGTTGAACGCCCATGCGGCAACACCACCAGCAAGGATACCGCCCAATACGCCAGTTTCAATCGCGCCTACACCGAACACTTCACCCATAACACCTAGGGTGTTAACCATGATGTAGTAACCAACAATAGCAGCAAGGCCTGCCACACCATCATTGTTAGTGAAACCCAGTGCAACACCGACTGCAAACAGAAGGCCCATGTGACCGAAAACGGCGTCACCAGCACTCATCATGATGGTTGAAACGACACTTGGTAGCCAAGAGAAATCGGCAGCACCAACACCTAACAAAATACCGGCGACTGGCATAACTGATACTGGAAGCATCAGCGCCTTACCGACTTTTTGCATATTCGCAAAGAGGTTTTTAAACATATGTAGCTCCTGAAATATGTAGGGTTGAGCTTGAACTCAGATCCGATTCTAGCTCTCGACAACCCGGAAACAATGTTATTCGCTGATTAATATAGGCCTGCTGTTACAGAGACTCTATGTAACATGACATGGGTATTCAGAAACCAAATATAGATCACATCAGACACTGAGATAATAGCATTTTTGATACTATCTAAATCATTGATTAAAATTAATTTTTTATGAATATGGAGTACTTAACACCCAAGTGGGTTTGTGCCAGGGGATCGAGGAAGGAACGTTATTTCATGTAACGAAATAACGCTTAATTTTATCTCTTAGTTACATAGTATTGCACAGATTTTAAGACTTGCCTGTCGCATTTTCAGACCAATAACATGATTGCGATGTATTCGATTGTGTAGATTACGTTGAACTGCTTATGGAAGAGAAAAGACCAACGTGATGAAACGACTATTTGTATTGCTCCCCGTTGTTTTTATTGCCGCATGCAACACAACACTGCTTAACGACCCGATCGCACCTGACACATCTTGGCAGCACACAACATTAGAAAACGGTTTGAACGTGCACATACGAAATCAAAAAGGTGCGCCAGTCTCCATCCGCCTTCTCGTTCACACGGGTTCAATCGACGAAGATAAGGACCAAAAAGGATACGCGCACTTTCTTGAACACATGGCATTCAATGGCAGTGATAACTTCCCAAAAAACGATGTCATTACGCTGTTTGGCGATGCTGGGCTCAACTTTGGACAACACCTCAATGCGTTCACTTATCATGATTGGACGTTCTACAAGCTGGATTTGCCCGATAACAGCCATTTGCCGCATGCGCTCGATTGGTTCAAAGATATTTCCACAGGCTTAACCCTCTCTCCTGATGCGGTCAACGCAGAAAAAGGGGTCGTACTCGGCGAACTTCGTCGACAAGAGGCATCTAAAGGTTCAATCAATTTCAAAGCCCACATGGCATTAGCGGAAGATGCTTATGAAGGGAATGTTAATGTCCTTGGCTCTCGCGAGTCGATAACCAATATTTCCACGGAAAGATTACAAGACTACTATCAGGCCAACTATACACCTAATCGCACCGAGCTAGTCATTAGCGGTGATATTGACAAAGCAAACATAGAAACGCTTATTCGCTCAACATTTGGTAGCTGGACCAACCAAGAGAACACCAATAGAAACAGTCAACTCGCCCAATTTAATCCCGAACCACTCACTCTCACCACTGCCGACAGTGAATTCCCATCTTTCACGCTCATTTTCAAACCAGAACAAAATGCGTTAACTGAAGGTGTTCACTTTGAGCAATATGCCAATCAAGTGATGCTTGCCAACGCCATCAACACACGTTTGAATGACAGAGCATCAGACACACAAGCCCCCGTTCAATTCGTTTCAAGTTCGACGGCTTATTGGCTTGGTTTACCCCAGCTAACAATTAGTGTGGCTTTTGAACCCAACAATCGCGACGCGGCGATGACATTTCTAGCACATGAACTCGCTACCCTCAGGGATCATGGCCTCAGCTCACTTGAAATCGATGCGCAAGAAACCGCTTTTGCCAATAAAGAGCAAAATATGAAGGAAAACTGGGCAGCGAGGGATTTTGCTGACGAGAAATTGAATAACCTAATAAACAACACTCAAACGCTTTCTCAAGATCAGCGCACTGAACTTTCTAAACGCTATGTCACTCTTGCGGACAAAGAATACTTCAACAAACAGTTACGTCTTCTGCTAGGTAAAAAAGACGTTAAGCCCATTACGGGACTCGCGTTCAACCAAGCCCTAGATGGAAACACGAACAAGCAAGTCACTGCTAATTTAAAAGCCTTTAACGACACCTTCCAAGCCAAAGGCCAACGACTGATACTCCCTGACGCCATTGACGCATTCCCTCAACCTGAGACAAAAGGCGATATTACCGCGATGGTATCCGTTGCGCCGGATACCACCAAGTTCACGTTGAGCAACAATGTCACGGTGTATCTCAGACATATGCCTGATGCCGGAGACACCGTCTACCTCTATGCCGGATCTCAAGGCGGTATCGCTTCGCTACCCCAAACATTAAGGCCTGCCGCTTATATGTCACCTGGCGCCTACGCGCTGACAGGATTAGGTGGAATGTCATCCACTGACTTCAATCGGTTTATGGTCAAAAACAAAAGCTATTTAGAACCCATGATTGATGAAAATAGGCATGGTATTTACGGGGAAGCACCACGAGAATCTTTGCCAGTGCTTTTAGCAGCTCTTCATCAAGCCTATCAGCATGCAACCGTGGATAAAGTAAAGTTTGAACAACACAAAGCAACGTTTGTCGCGAACCAAAAGCAATTCCATGATTCTCTCGATGGCAAGTCGTACTCTTCTTTTAACAAAAGCATATATTCGCCATCGTCACCGAGATATGGCTTCGATCCAGAACAATATCAATCAGTCACAGTAGAACAAGTCAAAGATGCCTATCAACAGCTTTTTCAGGTTAACCGAGGGCTAACCATCGTGATCGCGGGTAACCTCTCAGAAGACGAGCTAAAGCCATTGGCACGCACATATCTCGCAGGTATTACGTTTGATGAAAAAGCCCCCAAACCGAAGTACGACCTAGGCATCAAAACGTCGAAAACTGAGATCGTCTACGCCTTCGGCCCTCGCGGTAATAACGTCGAATTTGTTACTGTATTGACAAATTCAGCCCCAGCCAAAACAACCCGCGATCGGTTCATTGGCGATATGGCGGGCCGCATTATGACGCAAAGATTACTTGAGAATATTCGCGAAGAGGCGAGTTTGGACTATTCACCGTACTCCTTTGTAATGTGGCCTGATGGCGCAACACAGCAGATGTTTATGTTTGTATCGAATGTGTCATTGCTCAAGCGCGAGCAGGCGAAAGATCGCATTGGTCAGGTCGTTGACTCGTTAGGAGATGGCATTACAGAACAGGAGTTCTCAAGCACCGTCGCCCAGCTTTCTCAAGCACTGAAAGATGGACTTCTTCTCCCCAAAGAACAAGCGAGAATGATGTTTGACTACGTGCTATACGGTTCAGATCCTTTAGCCGTCATCAACCCTGACTCCATGCTGGAAGCCATTACTAAAGAAGAGTTAGAAAGCTATATGGCAGGTTTTGTGAGCAAAAATGCTATTCGCTATGAGATAACAAATTTGCCTTCAGCAAACTAAAAAGAAGCCGGGCATCAGCAGCCCGGCTTCTTTTTATCAATCTGTAAAATCAAACTTTCAGTATATCTATCGCTTCGCTTGAGAGAACAATTTGAAGAAGTTCTCTGTGGTGACTTTCGCCACTTCCTCACCGGATACGCCTTTCAGCAAACCGACATAGTCAGCAACTTCTTTCACGTAAGCAGGTTGGTTTTCTTTGCCGCGATACGGGATCGGCGCCAAATACGGTGAATCTGTCTCCACCAGCAGTTTTTCCAGCGGCAGACGGCGCACCACGTCTTTCAGTTCGGACGCTTTATTAAACGTTACAATACCTGAAATTGAGATATAGAAACCCAGCTCAATCGCGGCTTCTGCCATCTCAAAACTTTCAGTAAAGCAGTGGAGCACACCCCCCACATTCTGAGCATTCTCTTCACGCAGTATTTGCAACGTGTCTTCACGGGCCATGCGTGTGTGAATAATAAGGGGCTTATTCAACTCTACTGCGATACGTACATGCTGACGAAAGGCGTCTTTTTGTTTATCTGCTAACTCTGGCTGATAGTGGTAATCCAACCCCGTTTCACCAATAGCCACAACGCGGTCATCAGACGCCAATTGTTTCAAGATCTCGTAATCGAAGCCTTCTTCAATATCGAGCGGATGAACCCCACAAGACGCAAACACGTTATCAAACGGGCGAATCAACTCCATCATGTTTGGGAAGCTTTTTAGCGTCACGCCGACAGACAGTAAATAATCAACACCGCGCGCTTTGGCCTTTTCGACCACGTCAGCAACATCGGTGTGTAATTCGTCATAGTTAAGTTTGTCGAGGTGGCAATGCGAGTCGACTAGCACGTCACTTTCTCCGGTTAGCAAAATGATTGAAGCGCGGGATTATACGGTAATCTTCGCGCTAAATTAATTTATTCATTGAAGCCTGATAACCAGCGACTCAGGAGAAGTTCACTGTTCAGCCCTGTGTGTCTGGCAAGTTCAGCTTTCAACTTGTTTAAGGCCATCAACTGAGACGTAATCTTCGATGGGTTAACAGCCTTACTAATGGCATTGAGTTGTGCGGTTGAATCACAATGCACAATAGCCTCTTGAGACCCTTGCTGAGTCTTCATCACATCAAGCAATAAGAAGCTTAGCCAGTTCAAGCCATCTCTCTGGGCCTTCGCCAGCAGATCCGTCAGCGTAAATAAGCCTTGTTGTGTAGAAACAAAGCTAACGAAAGCACTCAGCAAGGCTTCGTGTTTACCAACGTTGCCATTTTCTATAAAGGCTTTCGCCGCCAAAGGAGCGCCACGGTTGATGCGAATAACCTGCAAAGGCACAGAGTCAAACAACCCACTTTCAACCCAACGCTTCACCACCGCTTCTTCTGGCAGTTTAGGTTTCCATTTATTACAACGACTGACAACTGTAGGCAACATGCTGTCCATGGACTCGCAAAGCAAGATAAAGTGGCAGCTTGCAGGCGGTTCTTCGAGGGTTTTGAGTAGCGCATTCGCAGCAGCTTCACCCATACTGTCCGCGTTTTGAACCAAGATGACGCGTTCACCGCCAAGTTGCGACGTTTCCCACGCATACTTGTTTCCCGCTCGAACCGCATCGACGCCCAGCTGTTTGCCTTCCGCTTCTGGCTTTAGCCAATGGAAATCAGGATGGGTGTCGGCATCAAATAACTGGCAGCTATGACAAACACCGCAAGGTTCGGTCACGCCATTTTTACACAAAATCGTTTTTGCGAGCGTGGCGGCAAGCGCTAACTTACCACTCCCTTTCGGGGCGCTCAGCAATACTGCATGGTGCAGGCGATCTTGACCCAGCAAGTGTTGCCAGTTTTGCCATAGCTCTTGATGCCAAGGATACAGGTTAGCCTGCATGATTCAGCCACGTTTCTAATGCATTGCGAATGTCTTTAGTGACGTTTTCAATCGACTGTGATGCGTCGATAATCACAACACTGTCATCAGCATTCGCCATTTCTAAGTAACGCTCACGAGTACGGTGGAAGAAATCAAGTTGCATTTTTTCAATGCGATCGAGTTCTCCACGTGCTTTAGCACGAGAAAGGCCAATCGCAGGATCGAGATCCATGTATAAGGTAAAATCTGGACGAAAGTCCCCAAGCACGGTATCACGCAGGTTTTGCATCAAGGCTTTATCAAAGCCACGACCACCCCCTTGATAGGCTTGCGAAGACATATCATGGCGATCACCCACTACATAAGCGCCGCGTGTCAACGCAGGCTTAATGACATTGTCGACCAATTGAATCCGTGCCGCATAGAGCAACAACAGCTCAGCCATGTCCGTCAAAGGCTCATCAGGGTGCCCTTCTTTGACCAGCGCACGCATTTGCTCAGCCAACGGCGTACCGCCGGGTTCGCGCGTTGTTTCAATATCTGAAATCCCACAGTCTTTCAGGGTTTCAATCACGTTATGGATAGCGGTAGTTTTCCCCGCACCTTCCAAACCTTCTACGACGATAAATTTTCCGTTATTCATTGGGCTCTTAATATCTTGAGATACTGTCTTACTGCACGGTTATGTTCCGCGAGCGTTCTAGAAAACGTGTGTCCGCCGAGACCATCGGCAACAAAATAAAAATACGGGGTATCCGATGGATTAGCGGCAGCAATAATGGACGCCTTACCCGGCATCGCAATCGGTGTAGGTGGCAATCCGTTAATCGTATATGTGTTGTAAGGCGTTGGCGTGCGCAAATCTTTCTTGCGAATATTGCCATCATACTTATCGCCCATACCGTAAATCACTGTTGGGTCCGTTTGTAGTCGCATACCCTTGTTTAATCGGTTAACGAATACAGACGCCACCTTTTCACGTTCTCGGTCTACTGCCGTTTCTTTTTCAATGATCGACGCCAGCGTTAATAAATCATACTCCGATTTAATCGGTAGGCCTTCTTCACGTGTTTCCCATGCTTGTTGTAACGCATTTTGAAGCTGGCTTGATGCACGTTTCAGGAGCGCCATATCACTTTCACCCGCCACATAATGGTAGGTTTCAGGTAGCAGCAGCCCTTCAAGTTTATCAACGTTCACACCCAATGCTTTAGCAATGTCAGCTTCTGACATGTCCGCTGTGTCATGCGTAATTTGAGGGGTTTCAGCTAACTGCTTACGCCATTCTTTAAACGTACTGCCCTCAACAAAGGTAATCGCAAACTGGTGCTCTTTGGCTGAACGCGCTACAACAAACACATCAGCTAATGTCATACCCGGCTGAATTTGATAGGTACCCGCTTTTAGTCGCGTCAGTTCCGGATGTGTTTTTGCTGCCCAACGTGCCCACTGAGAGCTTGGAATAACGCCTTCTGAGACAAGCTTACGCGTGAAAGAGTGGTAGTTTGAGCCTTCTGGTACTTTGATCAATTGGCTTTGTTCAATTTCAATGGGCTCATTCACATAGCTTTCAATTTGACCATGTACCCAATATGCGCCGCCCATTGCAGCTACAACGAAAAACAATAAAATCAGGGCGATTTTTTTTATCACGCACTCAACCTCAAGGTAATTGCTCTACATGCTAAAAAACTGCTGTAGAATGTTTTTTCTACACAACGAACAGGCACTAATCCCATCACTGCATTGGTTATAAATATTTCATCTGCATCGATAAGCACGTCTGGTTCAGCAGAAACAATACTGACGTGAAACCCTTCTCCGGGCGCCGCGTTGATCACTTCTGCGCGCATTGTACCTTCAACGCCCGACAACGAAAGGTCAGGCGTAAACAAGTTATCGCCTTTTCGCCAAAATAAATTAGACGCAGACGTTTCAATCAACTTGCCATTGAGATCGCAAACCACGCCGTCATCAAGACCTAAAGCGTCGACTTCTTGCTTAATCAACACTTGCTCAAGCCGATTAAGGTGTTTTAGACCAGCAAGAGGCGACAAACCAAGACGCTGCTGCAACATTCCCATCTGAATACCCTTTTCACGCCATTGTTTATAATGCGCAGGGGAAGGATGGGACGATACGACAACATTTGGGGTTTGGCAGCCTTGAGGGCTGTATCCTCGCCCGCCGCTACCGCGCGTGATCAAGATTTTAACGATCACCTCTGCCTTATCCTTCTGAGAAAGCGAGACTGATTCAGCCCAAGCGGTCAGCAAATCCCAATCTATGCCTTGAATACCGAGCGTTTCAGTATTTGACATCAAACGCGCCAAATGAAGTGGCCATGAACGCAACACGCCGTGATTTGACAGCATGGTGGTATAACATCCATCACCATATTGCAGCCCCCTATCCGACAACGGCAGGTGATCAGAAGCTTGTCCGTTGAGCAGGATCATCGTTCATCCTTGAAATGCAGATAAAAAAACGGCCCGATATCAACTATCGAGCCGTTCTAGTCTATCAAAAAAACTTACATTTTTTTGAAGATTAACGAGCCATTTGTGCCACCAAAGCCGAAAGAGTTACAGAGTGCATACTCCATGTTCACTTGGCGTGCTTCGTGAGGAACGTAATCAAGATCACAACCTTCATCAAGATTATCGAGGTTAATCGTTGGCGCTACCGCCTGATCAACCAAAGACATGATGGTAAAGATAGATTCAGCAGAGCCCGCAGCACCCAACAAGTGACCGGTCATCGACTTAGTCGAAGACACCATAGTTTTGTCAGCCGCTGCACCCATTGCTAAACGAATGCCTTTGGTTTCAGCCACATCCCCCGCTGGAGTAGACGTACCATGCGCGTTAATGTAACCGATATCTTCCGGTGTGATGCCTGCATCGCGGATCGCTGCTTTCATTGCCAGCGCACCGCCTGAACCGTCTGCACTTGGCGACGTCATGTGGTACGCGTCTCCGCTCATACCAAAACCGACTAATTCACAGTAGATTTTCGCGCCACGTGCTTTAGCAAACTCGTATTCTTCAAGAACGATCACACCAGCACCATCACCCAGAACAAAACCGTCACGGTCTTTATCCCACGGGCGTGATGCCGACTGTGGATCATCATTACGGGTAGACAGTGCTTTAGCCGCGGCGAAACCACCGATACCTAGCTCTGTAGAGGCTTTTTCTGCACCACCGGCAACCATTGCGTCAACATCACCATATGCAATCATACGGGCAGCGTGACCGATGTTGTGAAGTCCAGTAGTACAAGCCGTTGAAATCGCGATGTTTGGACCGCGAAGACCGTAATTAATTGAAACGTGACCGGCGATCATATTAACGATGGTCGACGGTACAAAAAATGGACTAATTTTGCGTGGGCCTTTTGCGACATACGCACGGTGGTTGGACTCAATTAAGCCAAGGCCACCAATACCAGAGCCGATGGCAACACCAATGCGCTCTGCATTCTCTTCTGTGACTTCTAAACCTGAATCTTCAAGTGCTTGCACACTTGCAGCGATACCGTACTGGATAAACAAATCCATTTTTTTGGCATCTTTCTTAGAGATGTAATCTTCACAGTTGAAATCATTCACCATCCCAGCAAATTGGGTTGCGAAACCAGTGGTATCGAAATGTTGGATGGTTTGAATGCCGCTTTGGCCAGCCAGCAAGGCTTTCCAAGAAGATTCAACGGTGTTACCTACAGGTGATAACATCCCCATGCCAGTGACTACAACACGACGCTTAGACACGATGATATTCTCCGAGAAAAGGTGTTATTTGAAATTTTCGGGGTCTTAGAAAAAACTCAGGCGGTCAAGTGACCGCCTGGAAGGATCTTGTTCTGATTACTCAGACGCGCCTACAACGTAATCAATCGCTGCTTGGACGGTAGTGATCTTCTCTGCTTCTTCGTCTGGAATCTCGGTATCGAATTCTTCTTCCAGAGCCATTACCAACTCAACGGTGTCCAGTGAGTCTGCACCTAGGTCGTCTACGAAAGATGCTTCGTTTTTAACTTCAGCTTCGTCTACGCCCAATTGCTCAATGATGATTTTTTTAACGCGTTCTTCGATGTTGCTCATATTAATACTATTCCTTACAAGATTCGCAGATGCGATATGTGCAGTAGTTTATTCAATAATGTGGACTTTGCAACACCCTATATGCTGGTCAAACCACGATATGCTCGATAAACAGCCGGAGTTTGACCTGTATCATTTAGTGTTGCAAC
The DNA here is from genome assembly GCF_041439165.1 of Enterovibrio sp. FF113. NCBI lineage: Bacteria > Pseudomonadati > Pseudomonadota > Gammaproteobacteria > Vibrionales > Vibrionaceae > Enterovibrio > Enterovibrio sp. FF113. The sequence continues at coordinate 31,321 of NZ_JBGONO010000010.1, forward strand.
TTTAATGTTTAAATCATGTACATGCCGCCGTTAACATGAAGTGTCTCACCTGTGATATATGCTGCATCCGCAGACGCAAGGAATGCGACTGTGGCAGCAATTTCACGTGGGTCACCCAATCGTCCAGCAGGTACTTGAGCAAGTGTTGCTGCACGCTGATCATCGTTCAGCGCTTTTGTCATATCGGTTTCGATGAAACCTGGAGCAACAGTATTTACGGTAATTCCGCGCGATGCAACTTCACGTGCCAGAGATTTGGTGAAACCCACAACTCCAGCTTTTGCCGCTGAGTAATTCGCTTGTCCTGCATTGCCCATGGTACCAACAACAGAACCCACGTTGATGATTCGGCCATTACGCTTTTTCATCATTGCACGCAGTACTGCTTTTGACATGCGGAAGATAGACGTCAAGTTGGTGTCCATAATGTCCTGCCACTCGTCATCTTTCATACGCATCAGAAGGTTATCGCGAGTGATACCTGCGTTATTTACCAGAATATCAATGTCACCAAACTCTTCTTTAATCGCTTTCAACACATCGCCAACAGATTCTGCTGATGTCACATTCAGTGCGAAACCTTTGCCATTTTCACCCAGATAATCGCTGATTGCTGCGGCACCGCTCTCAGAAGTGGCAGTACCTACGACCGTCGCACCACGTTCCACGAGAAGTTCAGCGATAGCACGCCCAATCCCGCGGCTTGCGCCCGTTACAAGAGCAATTTTTCCATTCAGGTTCATGAGTTTTCGTTCCTTTATAACAGCGGTTAGCGATTTAACACTTCCCGCAATTCCTAGAAATTACTTCGCGGCTTCCAGCGATGCTGGATCATTTACCGCCGCCGCATTTAGGTTGCGATCGATACGTTTTGCTAGACCGGTCAATACTTTACCTGGCCCCATTTCCAACAGCAGCGCTACGCCTTGACCAGCCATTTTCTCAACACTTTCAGTCCAACGAACAGGACCGTATAGCTGATGAACTAGTGCGCGTTTAATCGCAGCAGGATCAGTTTCAGCAGCAACGTCAGCATTGTTAATGACAGGAATCGATGGCGCAGAGAAGTCAATGCTTTCAAGTGCAACTGCAAGTTTATCAGCAGCAGGCTTCATCAGCGCACAATGTGAAGGAACAGAAACGGGCAAAGGAAGCGCACGTTTAGCACCCGCGTCTTTACACAGTACGTTCGCTCGTTCCACCGCTTCTTTATTACCAGCGATAACAACCTGACCCGGAGAGTTAAAGTTAACCGGTGACACGACTTGACCTTGTGCAGCATCTTCACACGCTTTCGCAATCGCGTCATTGTCCAAGCCGATGATGGCCGACATTGCGCCCACACCCGCTGGAACTGCTTCTTGCATCAACTCGCCACGAAGTTCAACCAACTTTACCGCTTGTTTGAAATCGATAACGCCCGCACATACCAATGCTGAGTATTCACCAAGGCTATGACCTGCCATGACAGATGGTTGCGCACCACCTTGTTCCAGCCAGACACGCCAGATTGCAACAGAGGCTGTCAACAATGCAGGCTGTGTAAGATTGGTTTGGTTTAGATCGGTGTCAGGTCCGTTTTGAACCAATTCCCACAAATCGTAGCCAAGTACGCCAGATGCTTCAGCGAAGGTTTCTTTAACTACCGCAAACTGCTCTGCCAGTGCTGCCAACATACCCACAGCCTGTGAACCTTGGCCTGGAAAAACCACAGCAAAGTTAGACATAACGTTTTCCTTATTAAAATTTAATCAGTGCAGAGCCCCAGGCGAAACCACCGCCAAAGGCTTCCAGCAAAATCGTTTGGCCGCGCTGAATGCGTCCGTCTCGTACTGCTTCATCGAGCGCAGTAGGAACAGAAGCGGCTGACGTATTGCCGTGTCTATCTAGAGTAATCACTACCTGATCCATCGACATTGCGAGTTTCTTCGCGGTAGCTTTGATAATGCGAAAGTTTGCTTGGTGTGGCACAAGCCAATCAATCTCTGATTTATCCATTTGATTTTCATCAAGCGTTTCAGACACGATATTGGCAAGTTGATTGACAGCGACTTTGAACACGTCATTGCCCGCCATTTCCAACCACGCATCTTGCGCAGTAGGGTTGCTCGCAATATCACGTGCTGGATATTTCAATTTCAGCAATTCACCAAACTTACCATCTGCACGAAGATGCGTTGAAATAATGCCTGGTTCATCACTTGCGCTCACAATAGCGGCACCGGCACCATCACCAAACAGGATAATGGTAGAACGATCAGTCGGATCACACTTGTGCGAAAGACGATCAGCACCAATCACCAATGCATTACGCGCCATGCCTGATTTCACGTACTGGTCTGCAACACTCAACGCGTAAACAAAACCAGAGCAGGCGGCAGCAATATCAAATGCAGGGCAACCGCTGATCTCCAACATTGCCTGAACATCACAGGCCGATGATGGAAACGCATTTTCACCACTGGTTGTGGCAAAGATAATTAAATCAATGTCTTGCTTGTCAATATTTGCCATTTCAATGGCACGACAGGCAGCGTGATAACCCATAGTTGCCACTGATTCATCTTCAGCAGCAATACGGCGCTCTTTAATACCAGTACGAGCCATGATCCACTCATCACTGGTATCAACCATTTTTTCGAGATCCGCATTCGAACGGATTTGCTCAGGCAAATAACTGCCTGTGCCTAAAATCTTACTAAACATGACGACTAATATTGCCTCTCGAGTAGTACGGCTTCCAAACGGTCACATATTTTTCTAGGTAGTTGCCGTTCGACTTCGTGTACCGCTTCTCCGATAGCGTGTTGGAAAGCGGATATATCAGCACGTCCGTGGCTTTTCACTACAATGCCGCGCAATCCTAACAGACTTGCACCATTGTACTGGTCGGGGTTCAGGTTATTTAGCGCTTTAAATAGGCTACCGAATAACCATTTAGCCACCAGTTTCTTAATTGGGTTCACCAGTATATGCATTTTTAGACTTTCTAAAAATAATCTGGCGACACCTTCACTGGTTTTCAGGCTGACATTACCGACAAATCCATCGCAGACAATCACGTCGGCCTTACCTGTATAAAGTTGATCACCCTCTACATAACCGATGTAATTGACCGCCGAGCACTGTTGTAACATTTCTGAACAGCGCTTAACTAAATCGTTGCCTTTTATTTCTTCTTCACCAATGTTCAACAACGCCACTGACGGTTTATAGCCTAGCTGCTCTTCAGCAAGGACCGATCCCATCACGGCAAACTGAAACAAGGTATCAGCATCCACGGACACATTTGCGCCCAGATCGAGCAACCAGCTTTTATGGCTTCCAATCGTTGGGAGCTCTGATACCAAAGCAGGTCTGTCTATACCAGGAAGTAATTTCAGTAACATGCGGGAAAGCGCCATCAAGGCACCGGTATTTCCAGCACTGACGCAAGCATCGGCCTTGCCTTCAGCGACAAGTTCGAGAGCGACACGCATAGAGGTACCTTTGCTCGCACGAAGTGCTTGCGAAGGACGTGTGTCATTGGCAATAGAAGATTCCGCATGAACAATTGATATGCGGGAGGCATTATTTTGACCCAGCAATGTAAGCTGGCGAGTGATCTCAGCGTGATCACCGACGAGTACGACTTTTAACGAAGGGAAATACAACAATGCCTGCACGGAGGCAGGCACTGTTATCTGAGGACCGAAGTCCCCACCCATCGCATCAAGTGCAATGGTTAGACCAGACAAGGCTCAACCTTACTTGTTGATTACCTTGCGGCCACGGTAGAAACCGTCAGCAGTCACATTGTGACGCAGGTGAGTTTCACCAGAAGTTGCATCTACAGACAGTGCACTAGTAGTTAGCGCATCGTGTGAACGACGCATACCACGCATTGAACGTGATTTCTTGCTCTTTTGTACGGCCATTGACCCTACTCCTCGTTACTTTGCTTTAAGTTCTTCAAAACGGCAAATGGATTCGGACGCTCATCAGCAAGCGGGATTTCCCCGAAAACCATACCATCAGCGGTGACTTCGCAGTCAACCTCATCGTGCATGGCAACCTGTGGCAATGCCACCATCAACTCATCTTCGATGAGGTGAAGCAGGTTAATCTCACCATTTTCGTCGACTAATGCCGGCTCATAAGCTTCCGGTAAATTGCCAACCTGATCTTCATTGAAAACCGGGCTGTAAATAAATTCGATATCACAGTGATGCGAGAAAGGCTTCCAACAACGCTGACATTCAAGAGTTACATCGACCTTGGCGTTACCGCTTACAATCTTCAGACCTTGAGCATCAATGTCAAACGAAAGCTTTACATTAGCATCACTAATCACACCTTCAGTTGCCTCAGCAAGACGCTCGAGTTGCTTTCCTGTGATGATGCCATCATAGTCCAGCCGCTTTTGCGCATTCTTAAACGGATCAACCGTCAGTGGTAGCTTTACCTTCTGCATAGGGCGCGAATTCTAGCCTCCAAAGTATCCCGAGTCAAAGAGATTTGTACCTTAACTTCCATATAGATGACAAAAAAAGCCACAATAATTCAGGAAAGGTTAATTTCTGTGCAACAGGTACTTAGCGAAATTAATACCAGAATGGACGCAAACAACGCATGTCCACTCGCCTACGCAAGTGTAAAACATTACACTGACCGCCGTATACGAATAATCTGACAAAGGTGCACCGTTAGATGAATAATCAAACAGTCGTGCTGGCATCTGGCTCTAAATACCGCCAAATGCTGCTTGAAAAACTCCGCATTCCATTCAAATCACATTCACCTGACATCGATGAAGCTGCTTTCGCTGATGAACCCCCCACTGAATTGGTCAAGCGCTTGTCCTATGAAAAAGCCCTCGCCTGTCGTGACGCTTATCCTGAAGCACTCATCATAGGATCCGATCAAGTCTGTGTGATCGACGGAAGGATCCTCGGGAAACCTCACACGCATGCACGTGCTGTTGAACAACTGAAAGCGGCCTCAGGCAAACATGTTACCTTTTATACAGGCCTCACCCTACTCAATGCCAAAAGTGGTCACACACAGACGGATGTTGAGCCTTTTCACGTGCATTTTCGAACGTTAACTGACAGTGAAATTGAAAACTATGTGCAGAAAGAGCAACCTCTCGACTGCGCAGGCAGTTTTAAATGCGAGAGTTTAGGCATTGCGTTGTTCACTCGATTAGAAGGAAGGGATCCCAACACTTTGGTGGGTTTACCCTTGATTAGGCTGTGTGAAATGTTGAAAGAAGAAGGTATGAGCATTCTGTAGCATGAGGCTTATTTCTTGCCAGTAGAACGAAGAATCACATGAAAAATCAAATAGAGAGGGCGATTGCCCTCTCTATTGTTTAACTTGAGTGCTTATATCAATGCATCAAGTGACGCAATAATCGCAACAGGTGAGTAATCCGAAAGTACAGCTTCATCATGTACTCCCCATGTTATGCCAATAGCATCGACGCCTGCCTTTTGTGCCAACAGCATATCGTGAGACGTGTCGCCGACCATGATGGCCTCATGGGGCTGAACATTTAGCTCGTCTAACAACTCAAGGATCATCAAAGGATCCGGTTTTGAAGCCGTAAGATCCGCCGTTCTTGTGGCCGCAAAGAAATGTCCCGTGTCCGTTTCCAGCATGACACGGTCTAAGCCAATACGTGACTTCCCTGTAGCAACCGCGAGCACATAGCCCTTCTCTTTTAATGCAGTTAAAACATCCACCACACCATCGTAAAGTGCATGCGGCGTCGTATTAAAATCACGAAACTGCTCGCCGTAATGTTTTTTCCACTCATCAAGCTTATCTAGCGGTGCATTCGGATAAAGATAGCAATAGCCTTTATCTAAACTTAACCCGATCATTTGCTTGAGTTCATCAGCCGACAATTCAGGCAAACCACCCGTCAAACGGGCAGCCTCCTTCAAACTCGACACGATGCGGGCAACAGAATCCATCACTGTGCCATCCCAATCGAAGATCACTAACTTGTAGTTAGTTAACACGCGGCAATTTCCTTAAGCCTTCTAGGGCTCTCTCTAATTGTTTATCCAACGGCGCAGAGATATCCATCACCTCTTCCGTGCCCGGATGCGTGAACTTGATGTTTGCTGCGTGCAGGAACAAACGGTTTAAGCCAAATTTCTTGGTGTAAGCATCAAAACGCGGATCACCATAACGGTCATCCCAAGCAAGCGGATGCCCAGCATACTGCGCATGAACTCGAATTTGATGGGTACGACCTGTGATTGGGCTCGCTTGAAGCAAGGTCGCCTGATCAAACTGTTCCAGTATTTTAAAACGTGTTTCAGATGCCTTACCATTGGGGTTAACACGAACAATACTGTTTACTTCGTTTTTAAGCAGTGGCGCAGTCACCTTCTTCATCGACGGCTTCCAGCGACCCATGCCAAGAGCGAAATAATATTTCTGTACGGTTTTTTCACGAAACTGCGCCTGAAGATGACGAAGTGCCGAACGTTTTTTTGCAATCAGCAAGATACCAGAAGTATCACGGTCAATACGATGCACCAGCTCAAGAAAACGCGCGTCTGGACGAAGTGCGCGCATAGCCTCAATGGCACCAAAATGGAGCCCACTGCCGCCATGAACCGCAGTTCCGGAAGGCTTATTGAGAACAAGCATGTGATCGTCTTCATAAATCACACATTTTTCTAGCTCTACCACTCTATCAAGCTTGGTGCTGGGAGCCGCAACCTGCGCCACCTCTGGGATCTTGATAGGTGGAAGACGGATAACATCGCCCGCTTGGAGCTTATACTCCGGTTTTATGCGTTTTTTGTTAACTCGCACCTCTCCTTTACGAAGAATGCGATAAATCATACTTTTAGGTACGTTTTTAAGCCTATTTCGGAGAAAGTTATCGATCCGCTGGCCAGCAATGTCATCAGAAATGTCGATGAATTGCACTTGGGGTTTGTCTGTATTCATAGGACTTCGATTCTACATTGCATCAAAGTAGTTTGCTGCAAAAAAGTGTCCCTGCTATAGTTGCGCCGTAATGCGAGAAAGTTTGCAGCTTTTTTGCACGTCACGACTACAAAGTCGACAAATAGAGTAAATCTTTACCGTTTTTTCCAAGACACTTGACCATTCACGGCACTATCTCTGAGTAGTATCTGATTCGCTGAGAGTTCAAGACGTCCTAATCATGCAGCAATTGGCGTAAGACATGAGGAATAAAGCACCCGTTAGTTTGTTGGCACGACGGGATAAATAACCAGTGTCAAAGAGACTATCGCCATTTGTGGCGAAGAGCCGACTGAATAAGGCGGAGTGATTTCTGATTTCCGCATCAGTGGGTCGATGAGTAGTGCCCTAGAGCGTCCCTGATTTTCCAGCCGTGAGGTTGCATTAATGTCAGACTTGGGACCTGGCAGCATTGCGTATTTTGTCTCGTATCCGACGACTAATAACAACAAATAATCGAGAAAAAATTGATATGAAAAGAATGTTGATCAACGCAACTCAGAAAGAAGAGTTGCGCGTCGCATTGGTTGACGGTCAGCGCTTATACGATCTAGATATCGAAAGCTCTGGTCATGAATCGAAAAAAGCAAACATCTATAAAGGTCGTATTACCCGTATTGAACCAAGTCTTGAAGCAGCATTTGTAGACTACGGCTCAGAACGTCACGGCTTCCTTCCTCTTAAAGAAATTGCTCGCGAATATTTCCCTGCCAATTATAGCTACCAAGGCCGTCCCAACATCAAAGAAGTGTTGAAAGAAGGCCAAGAAGTCATTGTTCAGGTTGATAAAGAAGAACGTGGTAACAAAGGCGCAGCCTTAACCACTTTCATTTCTCTCGCGGGTAGCTATCTGGTTCTTATGCCTAACAACCCTCGTGCTGGCGGTATTTCTCGTCGTATCGAAGGTGAAGAGCGTAGCCAACTAAAAGAAGCGATGTCCGGTCTTACACTGCCTCAGGGCATGGGTTTGATCGTTCGTACTGCGGGCGTTGGTAAATCAGCTGAAGAACTCGAGTGGGACTTGAAATATCTACTGAATAACTGGGAACGTATCCAGGGCGCAGCAGATACCAAAGTGGCCCCTTTCTTGATCTATCAAGAGAGTGATGTTATCGCTCGTGCATTCCGTGATTACCTTCGTCGTGACATTGGTGAAGTGCTGATCGACAGCGAAGCTGTATATAATCAAGCACGTGAGCGCATTCAGGCTACCCGTCCTGATTTCCTTCAACGTGTCAAACACTACGAAGGCGAAGTTCCGCTATTCAGCCACTATCAAATTGAGAGCCAGATTGAATCTGCGTTCCAACGTGAAGTTCGTTTGCCATCAGGCGGTTCAATTGTTATTGACCCAACCGAAGCACTGACCTCTATCGACATCAACTCTGCACGTGCAACAAAGGGTTCTGATATCGAAGAAACCGCACTGCAAACTAACCTAGAAGCTGCTGATGAAATTGCACGTCAATTACGTCTGCGTGATCTAGGTGGTCTGGTTGTTATCGACTTCATCGATATGACGCCAGTACGTAATCAGCGTGAAGTTGAGAATCGTCTGCGTGAAGCTGTTCGTATGGACCGCGCTCGCGTTCAAATCGGTCGTATCTCTCGCTTTGGTCTGCTAGAAATGTCACGCCAGCGCTTGAGCCCGTCTCTTGCAGAAGCTAGCCACCACATCTGTCCTCGTTGTACGGGTACAGGTGTAGTACGTGATAATGAATCACTGTCATTGTCTATCTTGCGTCTGATTGAAGAAGAAGCACTGAAAGAGAACACGTCACAAGTCATGGCGATCGTTCCTGTTCCTGTTGCTTCCTACCTTCTGAACGAAAAACGTCGTTCTGTTCAGCACGTAGAGAAGTATCACAATGTTCGCGTTGTGATCGTACCAAACGCCAACATGGAAACGCCGCACTTTGAAGTGGTTCGCGTCCGTGGCGGTGATGAAAACACAACATTGTCATACGAACTGCCACAGCATCTTGATGCCATTCGTGAAGCTGAAAGCAAAGAAGAAGCACCTGCAGAACGTGTTGTTAAGAAGCGTGAAGAACCTGCATTGCAAACTTTCGCTGCGCCTGCATCGCCAACACCGGCTCCTCAATCAGCGGCGCCTGCACCTAAGGCTGTTGATACAACACCTGGATTGCTTTCACGCGTTGTTTCTTTCATCTCTGGCCTGTTTGCAGGTAAAGAAGTAGAAGAAGAGAAACCGCAAGAGCCTGTACGCGAAAGTCGTAATCGTCGTGACCAAAATCGTTCACAAGATCGCACTCGTCGCGGTTCACGTGGCGTCCAGCGCGATGAGAATGGTCGAAACAATGAACGTAGCGAAGGCCGCAAACCTCGCCGTAACAATAGAGAGCGTCCAGAAAACACTGAGCGTAACGTCGAGCGTCAAGAGAAGCCGGCGAAGAAGCAAACTCGCAAGCCAGTTGAGAAGGTTGAAAAAACCGAACAACGTCCGCCAGCGAAAGTAGCGAAGCCAGTAAAAGAAGATGCCCCTGCGGTTAAACAAGACGTTGTTAAACCAGACGTTGCTAAACAAGAGAAAGTGGAAAAGACGGAAAAAGTGAAACAACGCCGTCAACGCCGCACCCTCAACAAGAAAGTGCGCCGCGCTGATTCTGCACAAGAAGCAGAAGCCATTGCAGCTAGCCCACTACTAGAAATGGGTCAAGCGGTTGCGACTGAGGCGAAAGCCGAAGTACAAACCACTGAGTTTACTCATTCAGTAGATGCGGCAGAAAACACAGAACAACGTGATGAGAAGCGTCGCAACCGTCGTTCTCCACGTCACTTGCGTGCTAGCGGCCAGCGCCGTCGTCGCAATAATCGGGAAGAAAACGAAACGTCTTCGACTGAACAAGCTCTTGATCAATTGGACATGATGGAGACCTCGGTTTCTGTTGTCGAAAAACGTAACCAAGTGGTGTTGAAATCAGGCGTTGCTTCTCCAGAAATGGCGATGGGTAAAGTATGGCCGTCAAAAGCTGCTATCAAAGCCCCTGTCGTTGCTGAAGTTGTTGCTGAAGCACCAACAGCTGAACAAGCCGTTGTTACTGAAAAACCTTCTTTGGGCGGTGTGGCCTTCCCTGAAATGGCAATGGGTAAAGTATTCCCACGTCCTTCTGCACCAAGCGTGCTGGAAGAAAAAGCCAAATCAGAAGGCACTGAAACACTGAGCGAAGAGCTTCCTGTTACTATCAACGCGCCTGCAGAAGCACAGCCAGAAACCGCTGTGGTAGACGCTGCCGAATCACAAGAGACAGAAGCAGCTAAGCCAGAAGCTAAAGTTAAAGTTAAAGAAGTGATGGAGGCAAGTGAAATCCCAGCGGTTGAGCCAGCTAAGGCTACAGAAACCCCTGTGATTCGCTATCGCCAAGTTGCTGCGCCAATGGCGAAAGCACCCGCACCGGAAAGCAACACTGCAGCACTTAACGTTGCTATTGCTGACTTCCGTAGTGATGTTGCACAAACCAAACAAGCAGGCAGCGATACCGCGACGAGTCGCGCAACAGCACCTGCCACCAAACCGAGTTTCTAAATAAACAAGGTTTGACGAAAAGAGCCATGCTTGTCATGGCTCTTTTTTTATTTCTATCTTTATCAAGCCGACTTAAGGTAAAGACTGGACGTATGATATCGCTTCAATGACAACATCTCCTTTGATGCCTAACGAAGCTTTCATTCACCCTATCGCTACGACATGACTAACTTATTGTTCAATCTGCAAAGTTTTCACCACCACTGTTTACAATAACGTTACTAACATTGAACAAAATCACACTTTTCGGTAGTATTCGCAGGCGATTTACCTCTGCGACACTGTGATTTCGCAGAGTCATATTTTTTGGCGATAGCCTTTTAACTCAATATTTAAGAAGTAATCCAACACGATGTTTGAATTTCCTAAATTCCCCCAACACTCAGTTAAAAACGACGTACTGTCTGGACTGACTGTTGCATTGGCTTTGGTGCCAGAAGCAGTTGCTTTCGCCTTCGTCGCTGGTGTAGATCCCATGGTTGGTCTCTACGCTGCCTTTATTATGGGTCTGCTGACTTCCATCCTTGGTGGTCGTCCCGGCATGATTTCTGGCGCAACCGGTGCAATGGCTGTCGTCATGGTCAGTCTGGTTGCTCAACATGGTGTTCAGTATCTTTTTGCTGCTGTCATGCTCGCCGGTCTTATCCAAGTTTCCGCAGGTGTATTCAAGCTGGGTAAGTTTATCCGCATGGTGCCGCATCCTGTAATGATTGGTTTCGTAAACGGCTTAGCCATCGTCATTTTCCTTGCACAACTTGGACAATTCAAAGCGCCTGACGCTTCTGGTGCCCTTGTTTGGCTTCAAGGTGAGCAAATGTTCTTGATGCTTGGGCTGGTCGCTATCACGATGGCTATCATTCACTTCCTGCCGAAGCTAACAACCTCTGTGCCTTCATCTCTGGTGGCTATCGTTTCTGTTACCGCCGCGGTGGTATTGCTTGATTTGGATACCCGCAACGTTGTCGACTTCCTGCGTTCAATGAGTGGCGATGAGAATGCAACATTGGCAGGTACACTGCCAACGTTCTCCATTCCATCCGTTCCGTTTAGCCTTGAAACGCTCTATATCATTCTGCCTTACGCACTCATTCTTGCTGCGGTTGGTCTAATCGAGTCGCTGCTGACGCTAACTGTGATTGATGAAATGACGGGTACTCGCGGTCGCGGAAACCGTGAATGTGTCGGTCAAGGCGTCGCTAACGTCACCTGTTCAGTGTTTGGCGCAATGGGTGGCTGTGCCATGATTGGGCAATCAATGATTAACGTTAACTCAGGTGGTCGTGGCCGCTTATCAGGTATCATGGCAGCCATTGCCCTGCTCTGTTTTATTCTGTTTACCTCGTCACTGATTGAAATGATCCCACTAGCAGCACTCGTTGGTGTCATGTTCATGGTGGTGATTGGCACATTCGAATGGGCAACGTTCAAGCTTGCACGTCGTGTGCCTAAAAAAGATTTCTTCGTGATCGTACTTGTGACTGTCGTGACAGTCATGACCGACTTGGCAATCGCCGTTATCGTAGGTGTCATTGTTTCTGCTCTGATGTTTGCGTGGGAACATGCTAAACACATCTTTGCTGCCAGCCACATTAACGAACAAGGGTCAAAAATTTACGAAGTAAATGGTCCTTTGTTCTTTGGTTCAGTTGCGAATTTCCTTGAGTTATTCGACACGCAAAACGACCCAGATGACGTCATTGTTGATTTTGGTAAGTCACGTGTTGTTGATCACTCGGCCATTGAGGCAATCGACACGTTGGCAGATCGCTATAACAAAGCGGGCAAAACACTGCACCTTCGCCATTTATCACATGACTGTCAGGCATTGCTAACCAAGGCGGGTAGCTTGGTTGAAATTAATCATATTGAAGATCCAAACTACAAAGTTGCAGATGATCTATTGGGCTAACCCTCTGCATCACGCATCGGTTTGAGGTCTGAGCAATGAAAAAAAGCGAGCTATTTAGCTCGCTTTTTTTTATGAAACAATATTTAACTCGGATTCAATTAGAAACTCACTGAGGAATAATCACGGTATCGATAACATGAATTACCCCATTTGACGCTATGATGTCCGTTGCGACCACGTTAGCGTTATCTACTTTGACGCCATTAGATGCATCGACTTTAATCATGCTTCCTTGTACCGTTGGCGCTTCAGTCATACCGATCACATCAGCAGCCATGACTTTTCCAGGGACCACGTGATACGTCAGTATCGAAATCAATTTATCTTTATTTTCTGGCATTAGGAGACTTTCAACCGTGCCAGCGGGAAGTTTAGCGAAGGCTTCATTGGTCGGTGCAAACACCGTAAAAGGTCCTTTTCCTTGCAACGTTTCGACTAAGCCAGCAGCAGCAACGAGGGTACTAAAGTCAGGGTTGCTTGCTGCAATCTCAACAATGTTCTTTTTCATTCCATGATGGTCAGCCTGGACGCTAAATACACCAAACATTAATGCACACACTGTTGCCAACAGGGTAGATTTTACTGACGACAAAACCTTTGCAGAAATCATAAGATTTCTCCTTCTTCAATACGCTATCTAAAATGGGGCGGACGCCCCAAGCCTTACTGATCAGCAGAGATGAATACGAGGGTGTCGGTGAATTAGATTACGCATACGGTTTGTTTTTTCATCGAAAGGCATCGTTTCATCAATATATTCTGTCGATCATTCGATTGAGTAGCGCTAGGTCTCGCAGCAAAGAGACATGAAATGTTGGAAGTTTTTCGTCGCCGAAGTTTCAAAGCTCTCATCCAACACGGCAACGCTTTTAATTCGATCTAGACGAAAATTTCGGTATTCATCGCGCAATTCGCACCAAGCCACGAGTGTCCATACTTTCCCCCAGTACACTTGTCCAAGTGGATGAATAACCCGTTTGCTTGTCACCTTTTCGCCAGTTTCATATTCAATGCGCACTTTGGATTTTTCTGATGCTGCTGCGCGCAATACGTCACCACGCGCTGCATGGTCACTTTCAACATGAAACGCTGGCACAGCAAGCGGAAACGCTTCAATTTGCGCTTTCAAATGTTCCGGTAAGATAGAGTGAATTTTACGAGAGGCAGATTCCGACGCAGAGGCAAGGCGTTTATCCGACCAAGCTTCAACCATCTTCATACCCAGTTCCAGTGCTAGCATTTCTTCTTCGGTGAACATCAACGGCGGCAAATGAGACCCTTTGCCAAGCAAATAGCCAACCCCTGCTTCACCTTCAATGGGCACACCCGAAAGAAGCAGAGATTGAACATCACGGTAAATCGTGCGCTCACTGACACCTAGCTCGTCAGCCAGTGCATTTGCTGTCACCGCGTAACGTTTAGAACGTAACAGTGTCAGCAATTCAAATAAGCGCTCCGATTTACTCATTCATCATTCCTGTTTGTTATTTCGTTATAGAGAAGAACTACAGATACTCATTTTGACGAAATCGGTAGCCATAACAAGCGATGCCTCATCGATATGAGAGACCATCTTCTGTGCAGACTCATTGCTCATAAAATGATTAGAAGCCGCTTTCGCATTTGCCATACTGTCCCAGTAAATCACATCAAGCCACTCTAGCGTTTCTTCGTTCAAGCTTAGTGAGCGATATTGAAAGCCAGCACTTCCCTTAACAAAAGCTGTTGTACCTTCAGCGTCAGACAAGAAACTTTGCACATCCGTGCCTTCATTCAATTTAAAGCGAACGGTTTCGACAACGTTTTCCATGGTGCTTTCTCCTTCTGTTTGGGTTAGAAGAAGCTTACTGCCAGCTACTGACAGAACATGTCAGGAGTGTTTCTCTCTGCCTCAGGGATTTGTATAATCGCTGTCTAAACACCTAATAAAAGCTAAGAATATAGATGTCGCTAAGCCAAGAGTTAGAAAAATTGCTCGAACCTATTCGCGGATTTCTGCATTGCGAAACCCCTCAAGCATGGATTGATGAAGCGATAAAGCCTGAGAATGAAACTATTTTGTTGCGCGATCATGCCAACTGCGAATTAAAAGCCAGCCAGACCGCCATGTGGCTGATCCGCAAATACGCCATCGATGAATCAAGCGGTGCGCTACTGCTGGAATGGGCTAAACCCTATGAGGATTTTGTTTATCTCTGCAAAAAAGACGGTATTTCCCAATCCAAAAAAAATGGCCTGAGTGCTCCTCTCACGCCAAAAGCAGGCTTTGCACATAGCCAAGATCTGATTGATAAAATGGTTCGCCTCATCAAAGAAGAATTCCATCATTTTGAACAAGTTGTCGAAATTATGGAAAAGCGCGACATGGCTTACTCATCACTGCCAGCCGGTGGTTATGCTCGCGGGCTGATGAAAAGCGCGCGTACCCATGAACCCGCTACGCTGATCGATAAGCTGATCATCGGCGCGTACATCGAAGCGCGTTCGTGTGAACGTTTCGCCAAAGTTGCCCCGTATTTGGATGAAGAGCTGCGCAAGTTCTATATTTCCTTACTGCGCTCAGAAGCCCGTCACTATCAAGATTACTTAAAACTGGCGGAAGCCATTGCAGGTGGCGACATCAGTGATCGCATTAAAATCATTGGCGAGAAGGAAGCCGCGTTGATTCAAGCGCCTGACAATACATTCCGCTTCCACAGCGGTGTTCCTGCTCTGGCTGCTTAATCCTTCTGGCAGTAGACCTTGTCAGCTGTCTTATTTCACGGCTTTTTCTTTTGAATTCAAGCAATCATGGATTTGTATCAAGGTTGCGGCTTGCACCAACCCTTCAGGGCGTGTAAACAGAGATCTTAAGTCTGAACGAGAGCAAGGATAAACATGTTCAAACAACTCAAAGCGTCTCTAGGCATTGGCGCTACCACGGTCGACACACGAGTAGAAAATGAATCCCTCTATCAGGGAGAAATGCTCAGATGTGTCGTTCGCATTAAAGGTGGGAACATTGAGCAGCAGATTGAAGCAATCTCGTTGAAGCTATGCACAGAAGTGAAAGTGGAATCTGATTCAGGGGTGAGTTACGAATCATTTGTGCTTGGATCAATGCAAGTAAACGACCCGTTCGTGGTCCAACCGGATGAAGAAAAAGACGTGGCATTTGAATTAAAACTGCATGATGAAACGCCAATCACAGCAGTCAATGCACGTTCCAACAAATGTCACGTTTGGCTTGAAACCACCTTGGACATAGATTTTGCCATTGACCCAAGTGATCGCGACTTCATTGAAGTCCGCCCATTGCCCGTGGTTCAACGTGTCCTCAATACGCTAGAACGTGAAGGGTTCACCATGGTCAAGGCAGACGTGGAGAAAGGCCAACTTAATGGTGACGGATTCACTTCACTCTCAGGTTGTTATCAAGAACTGGAATTCAAAAGCAGCGGCATGTTTAACCGTAAAGAAATTGAACTCTCGTTCATTCTCGATGGCAATGTGATTCATTGCTTGGCGGAAATCGACCGCTCATTCGGTCGCGGTGATATGTTCCGCTCATTCACCATTTCACTTGATGCATCAGAAGGAGAAGTCGAACAAGCATTGGCTTCAACGCTGCACGCATGATTTGACAATAGCGCCCAACTTTATCATTCGAAAGGTCAGCGTAAGCTGGCCTTTGTTGTTTGTCCCCGTTTTAAACACTGGGAGTGGCATTTAAACAACAAACTCGATTTAATCAGCAGAAATCTCAACACCTTGTTAATGTCTTTGTTATAAATAAGGTACTTCACGCAGTAAGGATGACAACGATGAGTGCAAAACAGCGGGACATAACATTACGCTTTCTGGCAGAGCCGAGTGATGTGAATTTTGGTGGGAAAGTTCACGGAGGGGCAGCCATGAAGTGGATTGACCTCGCTGCGTATGCCTGTGCTGCAGGATGGAGCGGTAAGTACTGCATTACAGCTTATGCGGGCGGTATTCGTTTCGTTGCGCCGATTCACGTTGGTAACTTGGTCGAGGTCAGTGCCAAAGTGATTTATACCGGCAGCTCATCGATGCACATTGCCATTGATGTGCAGGCAAGCGACCCCAAAGAGCTTAAAAATCGTCTCACTACCCATTGCATCGTGATCATGGTTGCGGTAGATGAAAACGGAAAGCCAACACCCATTCCAAAATGGATTCCTGAGTCAGATGAAGACAAAGAATTGGAACAATCCGCGATTCGCTTAATGAACATGCGTAAACAAATCGGCGAAGAAATGGAAGCGCATGTAAAGCTGTATAAATAGCATCAATATTATTCACAGCAAAAAGACCGTATCTGCGGTCTTTTTGCTTTTGTCAGTCACTACCATTCAGTTCCATATCTAAACAGAGTCGTGCTATTTGAAGACAGAGAATGCCACTTTGAGTACGTCTCTCACCTTTTCAGGGGCCTCTCCTCGCGCTCGCTGCGCCAATGCTGCGGTAAGTTGAGCATCAATGTAAATAGCCGCAAGCTGATTCGACATCGTACTCGACATATCGCCAACTTGTCTGGCTTGCTCTACGCGCTGCTCGATAAAACCCAGAAATTGCAGATGCGCGTTTTCGAGTGCTGATTGGGTGCTTTTTCCCAGTAGATGCTTCACCTCATTCATTTTCACCATCATGCAGCCATCAGGAGAATCACATCGCTCTTCAATGGCAAATTCAACAAGATCATCAAGCACATCATTAAAAGCAAGTTTACTACCTAGCTCGTTTAACTTTGGTAAAAGAAAAGTTTCCAAATAGGCATTTAGCGCCGCTTTCATCAATCCGTCTTCGTTATCAAACTCTCTATAAAGGCCAGGTTTAGAGACTTGCGCCAGTTTACAAATCTCATTGATTGAAACGCCCTTTGCTCCTTGCTTCCAGTAAGCCAACATTGTCACATCGAGGATATGATCACGATTAAGGGTTTTGGGTCGCCCTCTTGATGCTTTCACTGTGGTCTGATTTTTCATTTGGTACCACTTGGTATTTTATTATTGACACACTGAACTGAGTTGATTAATGTACCACTTAGTATTTAATTAAACAATCAAGGATGTCTACCATGACGGAAACAACACGTGGATTAGTACTGTTAACGGGCGTATCAGGATTTATCGGGCTTCATTGTGCAAAAGAGATGCTGCAACAAGGTTATAGCGTGAGGGGGTCTGTTCGAAGCAAAGAAAAAGAAGACGAAGTTCTGGCAACACTTCATGCCGCATCCGTTGACACCACTCATCTGAGCTTTGTCCGATTGGATCTGACCTCAGACAACGGTTGGGCGCAAGCTGCTGAAGGCTGTGACTACATCATGCATGTCGCCTCTCCGTTCACGATCGCAAACCCAAAGACTGAAGATGAAATGATCACTCCTGCCGTTCAGGGTTCGATTCGCGCTCTAAAGGCTGGCGAAAGTGCTGGTGTTAAGCGTGTTGTTCTAACGAGCTCTATCCTATCGATGATGGGTTCGATGAAAACGGGGACATTTGGACCTGAAGATTGGACAGACACCCAATCCAAAACCATCAACACGTATACCAAAAGTAAGGCCCTTGCCGAACGCGCTGCTTGGGAGTTCATGGCGAGCCAATCTGATAAAAATAAAATGGAATTGGTGGTGGTTAACCCTGGTGCCGTATTCGGCCCATCACTAGGCAAAAATATGACCGGTCAGACCATGACACTGTTTAAACAAATGTTACAGGGGAAAATCCCTCTTGTTCCTAACTTCGCCTTTCCTATGGTTGATGTACGTGATGTCGCCAAAATTCATGTTGAAGCACTGACCAACACCGAAGCAAACGGCAAGCGCATTATTGTTGCAACCGCAGAAGCACACAGCTTTCTTGAGATCGCGCAAATACTAAAAAATGAAGGCTATAAAGGACCAAGCACCAGAAAAGCGCCTGATTTTCTATTGCGCATTACGTCTATTTTTGACCGTGAAGCAAAAGGAATGCTGGGAATGTTAGGCATGAATATACAAGCAAACAACACTGAAACCCGCACCCTATTCAACTGGACACCTCGAACAATGAAAGAATCGGTTCTAGACACGGCAAAGTCAATTAAAGCCATTCAGTAGTCATTCTTTTGAACCAGCTCAGCTTTAACTTCATTCGGCGCTTTAACGTCACTGCTTTTTCTGGTTAACGAACAAAAAGGCCGCATCTGCGGTCCTTTTGTATCTACAGCGAACGGTTGTTGGTACACGTTCGGCATATTAACCCATTGTCGGCATCGTAAAGTGGCTTCTGTGTTTTTCGAGGCGAACACTGGTCGGCCAACGTGTTGTGACAGTTTTCATCCGGGTATAGAAACGCACGCCGTCGTTACCGTGCACGTTTAATGGGCCGAAAATTGAACGTTTCCAGCCACCAAAGCTGTGGAAGGCCATTGGAACGGGAATCGGCACATTCACCCCAACCATACCCGCCAACACGTCTTCGCTAAATTGACGCGCGGTTTCGCCGTCACGCGTAAAGATAGCGGAACCATTGCCATATTCATGGCTATTGATGAGTTCAAGTGCCGTTTGATAGTCAGGCACACGCACAACAGATAATACGGGGCCGAAAATCTCTTCTTGGTAGATGCTCATGTCTGGTGTGACATCATCAAACAAGGTCGCGCCAACGTAGAAGCCATTATCATGGTCTTCGACTTTACAGTTTCGACCATCAACCACCAGCTTCGCACCTTGTGCTTCACCCGCGTTGATGTAGCCGACGATTTTCTCTTTGTGCTGCGCAGAAATCACTGGGCCCATATCGTTTTCTGGACCATCGATAATGCCGGGGCCCACGCGCATTTTGCTGATGCTTTCGGACAAAGAGGCGATTAGCGTATCCGCCGTTTCATCGCCAACAGCAACAACGACGGACAACGCCATGCAGCGCTCCCCTGCAGCACCAAAGCCTGCGCCCAAAATTGCACCACTCGCCATCTCCATGTCCGCATCTGGCATCAGAATACAGTGATTTTTTGCGCCGCCTAGTGCTTGGCAGCGTTTGCCGTGCGCAGACGCTGTGCTGTAAATGTATTCTGCAATAGGTGTTGATCCGACGAAACTCACCGCCTGAACACGCGGGTCTGTCAGCAGTACATCCACAGCTTCTTTGTCACCGTTCACCACATTGAAGACACCATCTGGCAAACCTGCTTCTTTGAGCAATTGCGCCAACGCAATCGCCAAAGACGGATCTTTTTCAGACGGTTTTAATATGAAGGTGTTACCCGTAGCAAGGGCAATAGGAAACATCCACATTGGCACCATTGCGGGGAAATTGAAGGGCGTAATCCCAGCACAGACACCCAAAGGTTGCATGATGGAGTGGCTATCGACGCCAGAGCCTACATTGGCCGAGCTTTCGCCTTTTTGCAGATGCGGAATGCCGCACGCAAATTCCACCACTTCTAAGCCACGCGTCAGCTCGCCGACTGCATCGGAATAGACTTTACCGTGCTCATTGCTGATCAAGCGAGCCAGTTTGTCTTGATTGGCTTCTAACAACGCTTTGAATTTGAACATAACGCGCGCACGACGAAGCGGCGGCGTTTTTGCCCATTTTGGGAAAGCAGCTTGTGCCACAGTAATTGCCTGCTCCACTTCTTGTGCTTTGCTCAATACCACTTGACGAGTTTGTTCGCCGGTTGCTGGATTGAACACGACACCAAAGCGGTCAGTGGTGCTTTCGGTGATTTCACCGTTGATAAAGTTGTGTACGGTTTCCATGTCTTGGGTCTCCATGCTTTCAATTATATCAATCCGGCATGACGAGCAAACGCAGCCAAATTGTTGTATCCCATTGTTGCGTAAGTGAGAGGATCAGCGATAGACGGGTCTTGTTCCGCTTCTACCACCAGCCATCCTGCGTAATCGCTTCGCTTCAACACATCCATTACTGGGGCATAATCAATACAGCCATCCCCCGGTACAGTGAACACGCCATTCAATACCGCATCAAGAAAGCTCAGCCTGCGATTTTTCGCATCATCAAGCACCGCTTGGCGCACATCTTTGCAATGAACGTGGTTGATACGGGCGGCATGGCGCTTTGCGACCGCAACCGGATTACCACCGGCATAATGAAGGTGCCCCGTATCCAGTAATAAGCCAACTTCTGGCCCTGTTTCCGCCATGAGTCTATCAATGTCGCTTTCACTCTCTATTACCGTACCCATATGGTGATGATAGGCAACTTGCACGCCTTGAGACTGCGTGTATTTAGCAAACTCTGTGAGTTTTTTGCCGTAGTCATCCCAACACTTTTCTGGAAAGGCAGGGCGACGTTCAACGGGCACAGCTTGATTGCCATGAATACAGCCCGTGACTTCAGCAAACACCATTACTTTCGCGCCGAGGGCTTTAAGCAATTTAAGGTGCGATTGCGCAGCCTCAATTTCTTGTTCCACTGAACGGCTCAATAACTCGCCTGAGTACCAACCCGAAACTAGCTTTAGTCCGTGTTTGTCTAAAATCGGCCCAAGCACGAAATCATCACGCGGGAATTTATTGCCCAGTTCAAAACCTGAAAACCCCGCCTGTTTTCCTTCCGCTAAGCAAACATCCAGCGGCGTTGCAGCGCCCAGCGATGGAAGATCGTCATTTGTCCACGTCAGTGGGTTTATTCCTAATTCAACAGCCATGATGCTCTCCTTATCAACGCTGACGCCATGTTTCTATGAGTTCGAGATAGTTAGCCTTAACCGCATCTACGAAGCGCTCGTTATCCAGTTCCCCACGCATCCACTGACGACTTGGCTCACCAAAGATAGTTCGACCCACTGCAAAGCCTTTCACCGTTTGTGATTTTGCTGATGCTGAAAACCCTGCTTTGAGTTCATCTGCAGGCGCATCGAGTCCTAATAAAACAACACCACGGCAATGTGTATCGCGATCAAGGATCAGCGCATCAACATGCTGCCAGCCATTTTCTGTCAAAGGAGGAAGTTTCCACCAATCAGGTTTGATGCCGAGGTTATAAAGCCTTGTCATGACGCGAAGATAAAGCGAGTCAGACACCTCTGGAGATACCACATCAATATCGCGAGGCAGGATCACTTCAACCAAGAGTTCATTACCCGTTGCACAACATGCTTGATAGACCTCTAGCAATGTTTGCTCTTGCTCCAATTGCAGTTCGCGCTGATCGTCTGGATGATAGAACATCAAACATTTCACCACCTGCTCTCTCGGCCAACTGGCGAGTTGCGTACCAATGTTGCCATGTTCGAGACGCAGGGGGCGTGAGCCTGGCAGTTCAATAGGTCGCGCCACCCAGTAGCGCTTATTCACTGTATCACCCGCGCCCGTTGCCGCATTCAGCACGTTCATGCCAAAGGTTGAATCACACAAAATGCCGGCTTTGCCTTCCAGCCCTGCACTCTCTGCCACGTCTTGTGCCGCTCGCCAAATCAGACTTTTCAGATACGAAATGTGGTCGATATCAATGCCCGCTTGTTGTGCCATTTCGACAAACTGAGCACGATGGTCAAACGCCAACACACACAGTTCTGGCCACCCTTTTTCTCGTGTCGTAACACGATGGAGGTGATTCAAATCGGCATCGCGATCAGGACGTGGAATGTTGTGTTCGTGGAGCAAGTAATAATCAAGCTCCTCTTTGGTCGGCATGGCTGGTGAGCAACCATGACGAGACACAACCAACGCGCCACACGCATTGGCGTAACGGCAACATTGCTCCCATGATTCTTCATTGATATATCCGCGCAGCAAGCCAGACATAAACGCATCGCCAGCACCCAGCACATTCAGTACTTCCACTCGCACGCCTTTTACCGTAATGCCTTCATCAAGATGGTTACCGATATCATCAGTAAATACGCTGCACCCCAGCGGGCCGCGCTTACATACCAAAGTGGCATCGGTAAAACCGCGCACAACTTTCAGGGCTTCCACTGAATCGACAGATCCCGCGGCAATATGGAATTCTTCTTCAGTGCCTACAATCAGGTCAAACAGCCCAAGTACATCTTGGAGTTGTTGCGTCACAGCTTGCGATTCAATAAAGCGCGTTTCCCCATCACCCAAGGAGGTCAATCCCCAAAGGACGGGACGATAGTCCACGTCCAGCGCCGTTCGCACACCGTGTTTTCTGGCGTAGTTGAGCGCGGTGATCACCGCTTCACGAGAGCTAGGGTTCGATAAGTGCGTACCCGTGATCGCCAAGCATTTCGCCGAGGCAATGTACTCTTCGTTGATATCATCAGGCGTAATGGCCTGATCGGCGCAGTTATCGCGATAGAAGATCAGAGGGAAAGTGTCTTCATCTTTAATGCCAAGCAGCACCAAAGCAGTCAGGCGTTCTTTGTCAGTAATAATATTGCTGGTATCGACGCCCACTCGTTCGAGTTCTTCACGAACAAAACGCCCCATGTGTTCGTCGCCAACACGCGCTAACATGCCGGATTTCAATCCCTGACGCGCCGTGCCATGCGCCACGTTGCCCGAAGACCCACCAAGGTATTTAGCAAAGGTACGCATATCTTCTAGTCTTGCGCCGACTTGTTCGCCATAGAGATCGACGGCGACCCGCCCAAGGCAAATAACATCCAATGTTTTTTCCTGCGTTGACATGTACCGCTCCTGTCAGACTGAATGGTTGAACTGCTTTTTGATAAAATGAAATGGATATTTCATTTAATAGTAATTACGAACCGACAAAGACGCAACCAGTGAAACAAACATTTCATTGATTGAAACGACATTTATGTAAACACCTTGATTCAATATTGGCTTAACTTGGCACTAGACGACTGGTCTAGTCTTCTGTATGGTACGCACCATGAATACAGAAACGCACTCTACACGTCAGCACATCCTTGATGTCGGCTACCAGCTAGTTGCAGAAAAAGGCTTCTCGAACGTCGGCCTTTCACAATTGCTGAGTCAGGCCGGTGTGCCCAAAGGCTCCTTCTATCACTACTTCAAATCCAAAGAGCAATTTGGTGAAGCACTGATTGAAGACTACTTCTCCGGCTATCAATCTCGTCTTGATGTTTTGTTCAGCGATCCTTCAATGAATGGCTACGACAAACTCATGGCATATTGGGCAAAATGGATTGAAGTGAATAATGGCTTGTGTGCGAATCAGCGTTGTCTGGTGATCAAGCTCAGCGCAGAAGTCTCCGATTTATCGGAATCTATGCGTTGCTCTCTACTCAAAGGCGCAAATGGCATTATTTCCATGATTGCGAATTGCATTCAGCAAGGCGTCGAAGACGGCTCAATCAAGGTTCTTGATAGTCATAAAGCTGCGCACCAGATTTACCACCTATGGGTGGGCGCCGGGCTTATGAGCAAATTGAATCAAAATACTGAATGCTTAACCCAAGCATTTGATACCACTGCGCGTGTGCTGAAAGGCCACGTAGCTTTTTAATCTGTCACGCGAGTACGCCCGAAAATTTTGGACGCACTCTCAGGTACGAACAAACCAGTGATTGGAAAAACCGCCACACTCTGTTGGCGGATTTTTTTGACCAATCACTAGACGACTGGTCTAATGATAAGGAAAGCACAATGTCAGCATCCATGAAAAACACTCGAATCGTCCTTGCTTCTCGCCCTGTTGGCGCGCCTGTTACCGATAACTTCCGCCTTGAATCTTCAGACATTCCCGCGGTACAAAAAGGCGAAGTTTTACTCCGTACCATTTACCTTTCGTTAGACCCATACATGCGTGGCCGCATGAGCGACGCCAAATCCTACGCGGACCCTGTTGCTCTTGATGATGTCATGGTTGGTGCAACCGTTTGTCAGGTAGAAGAATCTCAACATGCAGAATTTGAAAAAGGTGAATGGGTACTGGCATACACAGGCTGGCAAGGCTTCGCCATTTCTGATGGTAAAGACCTTCTGAAACTAGGTAAAACGCCGTCTCACCCTTCGTTCGCATTGGGCATTATGGGCATGCCTGGCTTCACTGCTTACATGGGTTTGCTGGATATCGGCCAACCAAAAGAAGGTGACACACTGGTTGTTGCTGCAGCAACGGGACCTGTGGGCGCGACAGTTGGTCAAATCGGTAAACTCAAAGGCTGTAACGTGGTTGGTATAGCAGGTGGTGAAGAAAAATGCCGCTATGCGGTTGAAACATTAGGCTTTGATGTGTGTATCGATCACAAGGCGGGTGACTTTGCTGCGCAACTAGCAGCAGCTTGTGACAAAGGGATCGACGTTTACTACGAAA
Organism: Enterovibrio sp. FF113; assembly: GCF_041439165.1. Lineage (NCBI taxonomy): Bacteria > Pseudomonadati > Pseudomonadota > Gammaproteobacteria > Vibrionales > Vibrionaceae > Enterovibrio > Enterovibrio sp. FF113. The sequence continues at coordinate 56,003 of NZ_JBGONO010000010.1, forward strand.
ATGTGGGCGGTAAAGTGTTCGATGCTGTCATGCCTTTGCTTAACACTGGCGCACGTATTCCCGTGTGCGGCATGATTTCACAATACAACGCGACCGAATTGCCAGCTGGCCCAGACCGTATGGGCATGTTGATGGCAACGCTGCTGATCAAGCGGATTAAGATGCAAGGTTTCATCATCTTTGATGATTACGGTCACCGTTACAACGAGTTCGCGGCTGATATGTCCAAGTGGCTTGCGGAAGGGAAAATTCAGCACAAAGAACAAGTCATCGACGGCCTAGACCAAGCACCAGAAGCCTTTATGGGACTGCTTGAAGGCAAGAATTTCGGCAAGTTGGTGATAAAGGTGGCTGACGCTATCTAAATCAACATCTAACTTCTGAGAACAAAACGCAAAAGCCCGCCTGTGAATTCACAGGCGGGCTTTTTCTTTATCGCATACCCGAGTAACCTCAAGATACAGGATTCAGAGCATCTTGAGGTTGCTCAGGTATGGCATCAAATCAACGTGTTATAGTTACTTTAGAGTCTGTTTAGTATGGATACGCAAGCAGGAGCAAACAGAATGAAAACCCGACACACACTTTTATTGATGTTCTCACATGCCTTCGCCATTTTTATTGGCTTTGCGGTGGGTATCTACGCTTTGCCTATTTTGATCGCCCCACCCGGTCCAAGTATTGATGACGTTTCAGCGACGGCGGCAAACTCCACCTACAACGGCGAGTTTCGAAAAGACCTCAAGGACAGTGACACTTTCCATTGGGGAGAAGGCACGGTATCCATCGGACCAAATATGGTGTCCTTTGCTGGCGAACTCGCCCCTGGGCCTGACTACAAGCTCTATTTTTCACCTGAATTTGTAGAAACGGAATCTGATTTCAATCGACTAAAACCACAAATGGTACAAGTCGGCGATGTGAAAACCTTCGATAATTTCCTCGTCAATGTCCCCACCAATCTCGACCCTTCGCAATACAACACCGTGATTGTGTGGTGTGAGAGCTTTGGTGAGTTTATTACGTCAGCAAGGTATAAATAACGATTAGCAGAACACAAAACAGCCGCTTTTCAGCGGCTGTTTAAATTAGCCTTTATTGTCAAATCGACGTATCAGCTACAAGTAAGCACTGCGTTCTGAGCACCCTCTACATTCGCTAACAAACATTAATTAAGCGATGTATCGACACTACCCGTTTCTATTTTTATCTTGAAGTAGTGCATAAGATTTTCCCCATCGGAGTACACCAGATCTTTGTCGCTCGTATTCAGCATGGGGATCTCCACTTGGAATTTCGCATCGCCTGCAGCGTTTTTCCAAAGACGGATACGCGCTGGCATGATCAACAAAGTGGTTGGTAGTTTCATGGCAGGATTCCCCGCCGTTTTGTCTATTTCATCATAAAGATAATTCACTGACACACTGAGCATGTTCATGTCGATCTCATCAAAATCTCGCGTGGTGAAGAAATTCACCATTGATGAAATCGTGTAAATACCACCTGCAGGAATCGTTCGCCCCTTGAGGTTTTGCACAATCGTGCCGTAATACAGATTGTTCATTCTGTATTGACCCGCAATGCCAAGCGCATCAGCGGACAAGCTTACTTCTTTGCCAGCACCGGGCAACTTACTGTGTTTGGCGGAATACGTGACTTTCCAACCAAAAGGCAATTGCTTAGAAATGGGTGTAATGCCATACACCCAAGGGCGAAACAGGTAGGAACGCAACCCAGAGAACAGGCCTTGAAGCTCAGCGACGCCGCCGGGTAATCCTTGGACGTCTCCCGCAGAGCGCTCATTTTCGTCGTAAGGCGTTAAGTGCAGATGCGCGATGGAAGGCGGGCGTACTTCAACAAGCGAACCATACGAATCAGGCCTTGGGTGACAGTAATGGTTTGAACTAGTCGCGCTGTAGAGATTGCTGTCCGCGTAATTAGGATCAGGGGTTTCTTGAACCAATCTTGCTTTGCAGTAAGTCACACGACGTGAATCAGTCGGTGTACTTGTGATCACAATGTCGTTCTGACGTGCGTCAGCAGCAAAAACGACAATACTCCCCCAGCGTATCGGGTTCCAATCACTTTCTTCTTTTAGCGGTGAACTGCCAAAGGGATCGACATTGTTTGCGTCAAAATGATCTTCCATACTCCCCGTTTGCATCGAGTTCGATGATGAGCCGATATACATCGCCCCACCTCGGCTGCCATAAGTATCAAAGTTACCAAAATCATTAGAGGATGCCGTGTACGTTACTTTGCGATGAACTTTAAGCACACCCGCCGCGTTTGGCCAACCATTGCTGTCATTGACATTTCGGCTTCCAAGCACAGGTTCTGACGCATAGAGCGACCAACCGCCATTGTTCACTGCTGCACAGCTCACAAACGCATTGTGCATGTAGTCCTCATAGCCACCAGGAAAGAACCAACCATCGAGTCCATTTTCCCGCGCCATCAAATTAGTGAGCGAGTTGTAAGCGCCGTCAATGCCCACAAAGCCATTCCAAGGCATGCGTTCAACGACAATGTTCATGAATTCGTTATAAGAGGCTCGCGCAGAGGTGTAGTAATTTTCAGGAAGATAGGGGGTCATTTGAGACACTAAGGAATAGTGCGTCACCCAATTGTAAAACGACACTTCCACCGTCACTGTTTTTGCGGGTAAGCCCCCCGGCACCACAACAGTGGTGGTCGTATCATTCTTACCGATGGGTTTGTTGTATACCCGAGTCTCCCCCGTTTTTTTCGGATTACCCGTGGTTTGGCGATCGTCTGCATTGATGCCTACTGCACCACCACCTAGTTTGGAGCCTACGTTTGCGTACCTCGCAATCTCAGTACCATTCGCTGCAAATGCACGTACCCAACGTACCAGCGGCACATCCACTTTGTCGTCCAATAAGACTTCTTTAGAAGACGTGTATGCACCTCGCGCGGGTACGATAATTTCAGTATCCCCTGCACCGTTATTGAGTTTGAAAGAGGTAAGATCTGGCCATACTAGCGGATAAGTGAAACGTTTCTGCGGCAGTTGATTTGGTTGTCCCGCCCAAAATTGGGTCGTATTCGGACGTGAGGAAGCAGCAATGCTAGGTTGAGGCGGAGTATGACCGATTATCATGCCATTACCGCCATCACCCGGATCTTTCAAACAGCCACTTACAGCAAAATCTGCTACGAGTGTCGATCCGCATTGAGTCAGTACACCATTGCTATCAGTGCCACCAACGGGACAAAGGGCAGTAGGATGTTTCGCCACGCCTCGAAGTTCAGCGCTCAACGATTTACGTCGAACATAAGATCCTTGTCCACGAAAAAAACCCGCGCCAACAGGAATCACCAAATCACCCAGGATTGGGAAATAACCTTTGCCCATCACAACGTTAAACGACAAGGACAAATCCGCATCAGGCACCAGATCCCCGAGATCGTCACGCAACCCCAATGCTTGCTCAAGTTTGCGTTGATTATCCTTCGCAATCAATTTGACTGATTCACGATCCGCCACCCATCGAGCTCGAGCTTGCTCAGAAGACTCTCCGATAGACACAAGATCCAACGTTGTATCTCTGGGTGATGCCGGTGGCAATTGAATTAAAATAGGCGGTTCGGGGGTAACTTCAGGCGGAAATATCGCATTAATAATACGCTCAAACAAAACGATTATCTGTCGAAAGAAAGCGCCAAGTGCGGCCCAAACGCTGCTCATTCTTGTATTAAAGTCACTCACTACACTGCTCCATGCTTCTATCACGTAGTTCATCGAACAGATGCCAAGACATTCCTTTATCAATCCTGCATGCACCTTTAATTTGTATCTGATGGCATCCATTTATCAGAGGAAAAAGACGAATAAACCCATGAGATTTGTGCGTCTTCATTAGCACTGTACGCCACAAAAAAGCGTTAAATTGTATAATTTATGTGACATTAAAGGATTAGTTTGGCTAGATTTTTGGTGACTCAATTCTGGACCACGTGGTACGCATGAATAATGATTGTGATGGGTTATATACCCAAAGCGAGATGCGGCTCTGAAACAAGGGAGCTGTATCCTATCTAACTGAATTCACCGTAACTCATCAGCCCTGGCTATTAATAAAATAGTTATTAGCAATTTCCCTCTACTTTCTACCCAACGTATCCTTACGTCTTAAACAACAAAACAGAGAAAAGAGTCAATGGCAGACAAACGAGCATTGGTGGTTGAGGGCGGTGCAATGCGAGGCATTTTTGCCAGCGGCGTATTGGACGAATTTCTTGATGTGGGGTTTTGCCCTTTTGACTTCGCTATCGGCGTATCCGCTGGTGCGTCAAACCTCGTCGGTTACCTCGCCAAACAGCCAAAACGCAGTTATCGCGTGGTCACTGAACTGGCAACCAATACGACGTTTTTTAACCCAGCACGTTTCGTCAAAGGTGGCAATTTAATTGACGTGGACTGGCTTTGGAAAACCGCCCTAGAACGTTATCCACTCGATACCGATACCTTGTTTACCAATATCCCTTTGCTAGCCGCCGTCACCAATGTTGAAACCGCTTCTGCCGACTACTATTGGGTGAATGAAAGCAACCTGTCTAATGTGATAGAAGCAACCTCTGCACTGCCCATTGCTTATCGCCAGACTCCCTGTTTTTCGGGCGGTTGTTACACCGATGGTGGTGTTGCTGACTCCATTCCTGTGATAGAAGCTTATCGTCGCGGTGCACGTGATATTACGGTCATCCTTTCTCAGCCAGAATCTTATGAAATGACGCCAATGCGTCTTCCCAGTTTAATGGATCATATTCTGAAGAAACACCCAAGTATCGCCAACGCCATGCGCCAACGAGCAGACCGATACAATGCCTCACTGGCATTTATTCGTCAGCCACCTACCGATTGCAAAGTACGAGTGATTGCGCCACCAGAAACCTTTCCTGTTGGCCGATTCACCATGAAGAAATCAAAATTGGATCAAGGCTATGACATGGGTCGTCAAGCCGCACAAACGTATCTGTTTAAAACATTTAAATCAACGATGCTTAATAGTCTTGACTGGAATGGCGCTGCCACGTAACTGACTGCATGTCTTACCAATCAATCGTTGCGCCGAGCGAATATCTACGTTAGGTTGTTTGTTCATTAATAAGGATTTTCATTCTCAATGACCACGTTCGCTCAATCACTCTGGCTCCTTCTTCTTATGCCCCTCAGTCGGTAGAGTGTTTCGTTCCCGGCTGTGAGCAACGCAGCCGGACCTCGTTCTCACAGCCTTGATTAGTAAGACAACATCAAGGAAGTTAACCATGAACGACGCCACTGTCAGTGCGCAACCCTCCTCAAATTATCGCCAAGGGATTATCTATGCCCTGATTGGTACCGTGCTATTTTCTATCAAGCCTGTACTGATCAAACTCGCCTATGCCGTAGGTGGAGATGCAACAGCGATCATGAGTTTGCGTGCCGCGTCGTCACTCCCTCTCTATATCGCCATGCTGCTCTGGCTATGCCGAGATCCCGATCAACGAAGTAAGGTACGCCGATATGGCTGGCAAGCTGCCCTGGTCGGTGTATTGGGTTACTACTTCGCCTCACTGCTCGATATTCTCGCCTTAGAATTTATCTCTGCCCAGCTTGAGCGGTTACTGATTTTTCTTTTCCCCTCATTCGTGGTCGCTATCAGTTGGATATTCCTGAAAGAAACGCCGCAGAAAGGGACGTTCATTTGCATCCTGCTTGGCTACTTGGGTGTGGCCATGATTGTGGTGCATGATTTCCAGTCCTTTGGCTCGCAAGTGTGGCTGGGCAGTATCATGGCGATTGCGTCGGCCTTGGTCTTTGCCATCTATTTGATACTGAGCAAGAAAGTCATTGGTAAAATGGGCGCACAGCTATTCACTAGCTTAGGCATGGGAAGCGCGGGCGTGGTGATCATGATGCAGCACCAAGTTCAAGGCGCAGATTTCAGCGCCATGTCGAATGAACTGGTTTTGATAGGTGTCGCCATGGGCATTTTCTGTACGGTACTTCCGTCATATTTTGTAGCAGCAGCAATGGCGCGTTTAACCCCGTCAACACTGAGTTTGACCAGTAACATTGGTCCTGCCATTACAGCGTTATTTGCAATTATCCTGCTCGATGAAACCTTTACTGTTTTTCACGGCATCGGTATGTGTTTGGTCGTGTACGCAGTGGTGCGGATGAACAAGAAGGACTAATACAAAACCAAAAAACGGGCAGTGACATCGCCCGTTTTTTCTAGTTTCTAGTTTCTAGTTTCTAGTTTCTAGTTTCTAGTTTCTAGTAAGTATTAACCCTACTCGCCCACATCGACACCATAACGGAAGCAGGTTTTAGTATGATCGTTCACCATGCCTGTCGCTTGCATATAGGCATAACAAATCGTGGTGCCTATAAATTTAAAGCCTAATTTTTTAAGTGCTTTGCTCATGGCATCGGATTCGGGCGTCGAAGTAGGTACATCAGCCATTGATTCTCGATGATTCACGATCGGCGTCCCACCGACAAATTGCCAAATATACTTGTCGAAGCTGCCGTATTCTTTCTGAATAGCCAACACCAAGTTGGCGTTGGTCACGGTGCCATTCACTTTCAGCTTGTTACGAACAATCGCCGGATTTAACAGTAGCGCCGCTATTTTAGCTTCGTCATAAGCGGCCACAGTTTTAATATCAAAGTTATCAAACGCAACACGGTAGCCTTCGCGCTTTTTCAATATAGTGGTCCAACTGAGTCCGGCTTGTGCGCCTTCCAATATCAGCATTTCGAACAGTTCACGGTCGTCGTGAACTGGCACGCCCCACTCTTCATCGTGATAGGTTTGATCAATCGGGCTGACATTAGCCCAGCTGCAACGTTCCATGTTTTGTCCTTAACAGTGATTAGCGATGAACACCAAAATATATCCCCAAGCAACCTCAAGATGCAGGATTCAGAGCCTCTCATCTTGTTCAATTTAAGGAGAAAAGCCGAAGGAATGGTCTCCCCTTTCAAGGCTTTTCGACAATAAAGTGGACGAGATGAGAGGCTCCCAAAGGGCGAGGTTGTTTGGGTATACTGTATATATAACCATGCTTAAAAGTTGACCACAATAAAAAAGAGGATGCAATGTTAAGACTGCATCCTCTTTCTATCCATTGAAGCCTAACGAATTTACGTTAGATTAACCGTCTGATGTGTTTCTAGTGATTCCAACGAGGCTTCTGCCAGCACAAGCGCTTGCTCGCCATCAATACCTGTACATTGCGGTTCAGTTTTGCCTTCAAGTACATCGACAAAGTGTTGCCACTCGGCAATGTAGGCTTCTTTGTAGCGCTCAAGGAAGAAATACTGTGGTTTAGCGCTGCTGCAATCGTCTTCCCCCCAATGTTCAACCAAATGTTCACGTACATTGCCCGCTTTGAGCATGCCTTTACTGCCATGGAGTTCGATACGTTGATCATACCCATAACCTGAACGTCGACTATTGATGATGTTTGCCATTGCGCCAGACGGGAAGTGGAGCACGATCACAGCACTGTCGATGTCGCCAGCCTCACCTATCGCAGGGTCAACTAAGCACGCACCGTGAGCAGACACCGACACGGGATCTTCGCCCATAATAAAACGTGCCATGTCCAAATCATGGATCGACATATCACGGAAAATACCACCAGATACGCGCACATAATCCGCAGGCGGAGGTGATGGGTCACGTGATGTGATCACCAAGGTTTCTGCTTTGCCAATCGCGCCGCTTTCAAACAGATCTTTTAGCGTACGAAACTGTGGATCGTAGCGACGATTAAAGCCAACAAGGAATTTCACAGCGGATTCTGCCACGGTATCCAAACAGGCTCGAACCCGATCAAGACTGAGATCTATCGGCTTTTCGCAAAATATCGCCTTGCCTGCTTTGGCCGCGAGCTCAATGAGATTTGCATGAGTATCCGTCGCAGAGCATATACATACCGCATGAATATCAGGATCGGCCAAGGCTTCTTCTGTCGTCATCACATCGGCATGATATTTCTCAGCCAATTGCGCCGCCCCTTCAGTGTAGGGGTCAATCACAGCGCGGATCTGCGTCATGGGATGAGCATCAATATTGACGGCGTGTACTTTACCAATACGTCCGCAACCAAACAGCGCAATATTAAACATAGCCTCTCCTTTTGCTTTGGCTTTTAAACAGCGGGCGCGGTGAATGACCTCTGCGCCCCTTTGTGAAATTAAGTTAGGTTGATTAACCCGTGTGTTTATCGGCGTATTCCGACGTATTTATCCAAGCGTGGTCCTGCTCCCAGCTAAACAACCACTTACGTACTGGCCCAGCCATGACATTCAGGTAGTAGCTGTCGTAGCCTGCCATTGTTGCCACAGGGTGATAGCCACGCGGGACTTGCACAACATCACCGTCGTAAGCGGCCATGCATTCATCCAACGCTCTGTCATCGGTGTAAACACGCTGGATACAAAACCCCTGAGGCGGGTTTATGCGATGATAGTAAGTCTCTTCTAATTGGGTTTCATTGGGCGGCGCATCACGGTCATGTTTGTGACTTGGGTAGGAGCTTGTGCATCCTTCGTCAGTGTAGACCTCGACAACCAACAGGCTGTCGGCGTCTTTATCATCAGGCAAAATATTGTGTACATAGCGCTGATTATTGCCATGTCCTCTCGCTTCTGCGTCAACATCTCCTGGGGCAATAAGGCGTGAAGGAAATGTGCTTTTTCCTGGCGCATGACAAACGGCAAGCTCCAACGCTGTTGTGGCTGTCAACGTGGCAGAGTCACCGGCGGTGACATACAAAGAAAACGGTTTTTTCCGATCAAAAGGTCCTTCTCTGTCGCCAATTTCACCCAGTGTATTTCCAGACAAGACGGCTTCGGCTTTACCACCGACCAAGACAATACAGAGCTCTTCGTCGATGTTAGCGTTAAATGAGAGTGTTTTACCCGCCGCCAGCAGAAAGGCTTCAAAGCCCACATGTTTCCACCCTGCTGATTCCGGCGTGATGTGTTGATAACGCCCCTGATCATCTGGGCTCTTTCTCTTCGAAAGCAGTTCAGACATAACGTCTCCTTGTCATTTAGACTGATTTCATCGTGTTTTCGATTAACACTATTTCATGTGTCTGCCAATAATAGAACATTTTTTTCAAATCTCAATAAAATGAAATTTATATTTCATTTATCGTTTAACTTGAAATAGACTGAATGCAATTCATTTGCCGAAGGAGAAGGGAAATGCGCAGAAATGGACAAGGAACATCGACGTCTTTTTTTCAGATATCCGATGTTGATCTAGACGCGTTTAAAATAAGTTGCGAACAAAGCGTCCAGCCAGAGAGATACCCGCTGGCTGCCGACATCATCTCAAATGTCGTGATCTATGATGGTGCCGATCTTCGTGCTGCTGCGAATGGTGATTCAGACAGTGTTAACGCGTTTCAAAATGAAATGGCCGATGTGCTGCTTCATGGTCCCGGCGTGTTTGCCATCAAAGGCTTCTACGCGAAAACCAGTATTATCGACGCCATGAGTCAGGTGTTTGAACAGATCCTTGAAAATGAGCGTGGTTATGGCGCGGGTGACCACTTCGGCAAAACGGGGCCCCAAGCGAATGGACGCATCTGGAACGTATTCCAAAAAAGTGCAGAAGCCAATCCTGAGGTATTTGTTCACTACTATAAAAACCCCTTATTGCAGATCGTCTCTGAGGCTTGGCTAGGCCCGCATTATCAAATGACAGCACAAGTGAACATTGTACGCCCCGGCGGCGCAGCGCAAGTATCACATCGCGATTTTCATTTGGGCTTTCAACAACCACAAGAAACTGCACGCTACCCTATCCACATTCAACAAATGTCGGCGATGCTCACGCTGCAAGGTGCAGTGGCTCACACTGATATGCCTCTCGAAAGTGGCCCGACGAAACTGTTGCCTTTTTCGCAACACTATCCACTTGGGTATATGGCTTACCATGAGAAAGCGTTTCAAGATTACTTCGAGAATAACTATGTTCAGGTCCCGTTAGAAAAAGGTGATGCCGTGTTTTTTAACCCAGCACTGTTTCATGCTGCTGGCGAGAACCGCACGCTAGACTTTCATCGTTCTGCGAACCTGTTGCAGGTTTCGTCTGCATTTAGCAAGCCGATGGAGACAGTAGATCTGGCCCATATCTGCCGCAAAGTCTATCCGGTGTTATTGAATTTATGGCGAAACGATGCGTTATCGCCAGATGAAAAAAACGCCATTATTACCACAGCAACCGACGGTTATTCCTTCCCAACCAATTTGGACACGGATCCACCCATTGGCGGCTTGGCACCCGAATCGATGGAAGCACTGCTTCACCGAGCATTAGATGAAGACATGCAAGCCGCGACGTTTGAGGTGGCATTGGCGCAACTGCGTGAAAAGCAGCGAGCTTAATACTTGTATTGGCCTGTAGGAAATAAAAAGCACATAAAAAAACGTCCGACACAATGTGTCGGACGTTTTTGTTTTTGCTAGCATTCTACCAATTAGAAAATACTGTCACCGTCTTGTTGGATGTTTTCAGCGTCTGTCCAAACGGTAATCGATGCACCAGAACCGTTGTGGTTAAACACGTACGCTTCCAACTCGCCTACTTCTGTTGAGTTCAGCCCCATAAAAGCAATCATGTCGGCAGACAATGCCGCTGTTGGTGTAGCCGATGCATCATAGGCCCAGTTAAGCGCCTCAAGGTTAAAGGTATCATCACCTTCACCAAGGTAAGCCACAAAGCCATCCCAATCGCCAGGGTCGACGTTGGTGGTCGTTTGGAACTGATCAGACTGTGATTGAATCGCAAATGCATTCACCGTCACTGTTTGATCACCCGCATCGCCGACTACGGCTTCAACGTTAGCAATCGGCTTACTGCTGGTGGTAACGCCGTATGAAGAACCCGAGAAATCGACATTTGCATCACCTTCAACAATGATCTTATCGAATCCACGGTTACCACTATAAATATTGCCATTAGCGGTCAGAAATGACGCATCAGAGAAGTCTTCCTGATCGAAGTACATGGTGTCGTTACCTTCGCTACCAATATACAAATCTAAGCCAGTACCACCGTCCATAATGATGTCATCTTCAAAACCAGCTTGCAGTACGTCATTGCCCGCGCCGCCATAAAGTGAGTCATCACCGCTTGCGCCAAACAGTTTATCGTCGCCATCGCCGCCGTAAAGAATGTCGTCACCATTGCCGCCATTGATCACATCGTTACCCGCATCGCCATACAATACATCATCACCGTTACCGCCGTTAATGATGTCATCACCTTCATCACCGTGGACAGTATCCTGACCGTCACCACCGTAGATAACGTCTTTACCTGCGCCACCATTGATGGTGTCATTGTCAGTGTAGTTTTTATCTTGTGAAACAATGATGTTGAAACTGGTGTCGTTAAAGTCTTTATCACCCAAGTTCCAAAGGTCTTCCCAGCTTGAGCGGTCACCATCAACGTTTTCATGATCTTTGCCGTCGCCGTTTTCTGCAGCGTTAGACACATAGACCACAGAGCTTGCGCCGCCTTGAGTAATGGTTGAGCTGCTACCTGAAAGGTTTAGTTCGACAGAACCGACATCAAAGCCTTTGCGATCGCCATTTGGAATGAGGAACATACCAAAAGATTCACCGCCTGACACATCAATCTCGATGCTCAGATCTGTTACATTTTTCACGTTATCTGCAATCACAGCGGCACGAACGATGTTGCCATTTTCATCCAGCACATAGTAGCCAACACTGTTGTTGTAGGCTGCACTGTGGGTGAAGTTGCTCAATTCCAACGTCACCGTACCCTGACCTTCTAGATCATACAGAGTCGCACCGTCTTCATGACGAAGATTCAGTGATTGGGTATATTCCACGCCGCCGAAGATCGTATCATCGCCAGCGCCGCCATCAATGATGTCGTCGCCGTGCTCACCATAGATGGTGTCGTTGCCATCACCACCAAACAGCGTGTCATTGTCGCTTTCCACGTTCACTTTTTGTTTCAGTGAGACGTTATCAATCAATGCGCCATAGCTATCAGACTTGCCTTCACCTTCAAAGCGAAGAGTGATGAAATCCACACCCTTAGGAATCACCACATCTACTGTGAACGATTCGTAGTGATCGTTAGCTTGGGTGTTGTCAAAATACTTGGTGTAAATAACATTGCCTTGCTGGTCGAAAACCTTCACTTCAAACTGACTGGTTGAATGGTCACTACCGCGATAACGGTTTGCGTAATCAAATGACAGCGCTAGTACTGCATCGCCGTCGGTCGCCAAACCGGTTACATCGACGTCTTGTTGAACCCAAGTGTTTGTGTGGCTGTCTAACTCAAGTACCGTGTTACTTTTATCATTTTCTGGTGTCCCACCAAACTGGCCTTGTTGCAGTTCGATTTTATTGCTACCCGGCGTATACCAACCTGTTACTTGGTGATCGTGGAACAAACCCCACTGATTAGTGGTGTTATTGCCGTAATCTTCAAAGTCACCGTTAGTCAACAATTCACGTCCACCATTACCCCACTGGCCATCATTGCCATAGATAACGTCGTCGCCATCACCACCATAGATCGTGTCATCACCGTTGCCACCAATCAGCGTATCATCACCCTGACCACCGTCGATGGTGTCATTGCCTTCAAGACCATTGATGGTGTCGTTCACATCACCCGTTGCTGATGTGGTCAGTGCCACATTATCAATCAACGCGCCGTAGCTATCAGATTGGCCTTTAGCTTCAAAACGTAGCGTCACACCTGTCGTGCCTTCAGGAACAGAGAAGTCTATGTCGAAATCAACGTAGCTTTCATTCGACTGGGTGTTCGCGAAGTATTTGGTATAAAGAACGTTACCTTCGTTATCAAACACTTTGACTTGGAACTGGCTCGTCGCGTGATTATCACCTTTGTATCGATTAGCGTAGCTAAAGGAAAGGTTAAGAGAGGCATCGCTATCTTCGGTTAGCTTAGTGACATTAATATCTTGTTGAACCCAAGTATTGCCAGTGGAATCAAGTTCCATAACAGTATTGTCAGCGGCGTTAGCAGGTGTTCCACCAAAAGAGCCTTGTTGAAGCTCAATTTTCATCGTGCCAGGTGTATACCAACCTGCCACTTGGTGATCTTGAAACAGACCCCACTTTCTTGCGCCATCATCGCCCCAGGCTTCGAAGTCGCCGTTCATCAGTAAGTTATCGCCTTTACCATCTGAACCGTAGAGAAAATCTGCGCCGCTTGTACCGTTAATGTCTGACATACCTTGTCCTCATTTTATAATGTGACGCTGTATGAATGAGCAAGGAGCAAAAGAGCGGGGATAGCAAAGAAAGACCATCGTGGCTCAAAGCTGTGTCACTGATTAGATGTCAACTCATATTAGAGACAGCTAACATTCATTCAACGTTGTTTGTGACATCAGTTTTAATCACAAGACAAACAACAACAACACTTGTTACATAGCTTCAGCTTAAACTCAGCGAGTTGAATTAATAACATTGCATGCATCGATGATGAATGAACCAGAATAATGATGAGAAAAGAATGAGATTAAAGTAACAATGCCGCAATTTTCTCTCAACCAAGCCCAAAAAATGCGTCAGAAGTGAGAAAATCACAGAGAAGTGTTAAATGCATAGACAATTAGGCAAGCTCATCTCAAGTCCGAGAACTCAAGATGAACATAATCCATTACGCACTGGCTGCTTTTTCTTGTGTGAGGTTATTCACCCACTTGGTACCAAACACACGACGAATAGTGGGATAGAGCTTTACAATCTCCTCTGATGTCATCATCAGAAACACATACTGCAGCGGCATATCGAACCACATTGCTGCCAGTGCAGTCATAGGAATTGCCCACATCCACTGACAAACAACATCCATATTCATACAGAATTTGGCATCGCCACCTGCGCGTAAAATTCCCACGATCAGCGTGATGTTAATGTTTCTCGCAACCGTACTGATAGCAATAATTGGAAAACAAAGTGCCGCTAGCGCAATGACATCTTGGCTAACTTGGGCATATAAAGACAAAACAACGGCCTGTAAAGACAATACAAGCATGGCGCAAAGCACACCGACACATGCTGATGTCACTAACGCATAACGAGCATACCGCTCACTGATGGCCAGTTTGTTTGCGCCAAGCGCATTCCCCACCACAATCGCGGTTGCTCCCGATAAACCGGATGCGACGCAAAGTGTCAGTGCTTCGAGTGACGATACAATCGCCATGGTCGCCAATTCGGTTTCACCCATACGACCCATAATGAGTTGATAGACAAAAATGCCACCGCTCCACATCAAACTCCCCGCGATAATTGGCAGCGTAATAGTCAAATAGCGATTGAAGATACGAGAAGAGAAAGAAAAATCCCGAAGACCAAGAATCAATGGAGGACTCAAGTAATAAATCACTGCCACCGACATGAAGACACGTAATACCCGTGCAATGACCGTTCCTAAGCCTGCCCCCATTAACCCCATGGCTGGCAGACCTAAATAGCCAAAGATCAAAATGAAACTCAGCCCAACGTTTAGCCCAATTTCAATGATGGACATGGTCATCGTCGTTTTGGTTTTGCCTAGTGCGCGCAACGCAGCATCCATCGAGATGCTTGGCCCAGCAACCAAAATCGCCACACTGATGATTTGCAGATAGTTCGCGGCGAGTTCGGCCGTTTCACCCGTGGCTTTAAACAAAGAAGGAATGACATCAGGAAAGAACCAGCAAAAAGCAAACAACAAAGCAGAAGCAAACGTTGAGATGGTCGTACCGAGCGCAAAGTTTCGTCTTAGGCCATGTTCATCTTCAGCTCCCCAGTATTGAGCAAGTAAAACGCCCATTCCGGTGCCCATTCCCCAGATAAAGATACCCGTAAACCAAAATACCCGCGCACCGATGCTAGACGCTGCCACTTCCTGTGTGCCCAACTGACTAACCATAAGACTGTCGATGAAACCTGCACTGCTAAATAACAAGCTTTGCAGTACGAGAGGAAAACCCAGCAGAGCAACCCGCCGCAAAAAATACCCATATGAATGTTCTGTCATCCGATTTTCCTCGCCTAGCCAGGCATATTATCTTAGTAAATATTTTTATTTACCATAACGTTCACCGACAAAGAATGCGAAGTGTAAACACATGTAACTATCTGAATTATTTTCGATTTATATCACAGGACAATCCTATCAACTGCGCTCGTAAATCTTGGGATAGCCTCTTTAAAGCAATCCTCTCATTATTTACATGGGGAAAAAGCACACGAAAAAATGGCCGCCGTCTCACTACTGAGCTATTTGTTTAATACGTTGATTTTATAAAACCGTATCGTTCTAGGAGCTATTAGATGTTACGCAACCTAAAGCTGGGCCAGCAATTAACCCTTTCTTTTTCATCAGTCATGATCCTGATGCTAATTGTGGCAACGGTAGGCTATGTCGGGCTATCTAGCGGCTTTAATAGCTTTACGGAATATCGTGGTCTGGCGAGAAGCTCTAATGAAGCCAGTGAAGTGCAATCTGCTCTTTTAAGCGCACGCCTTAGCGCACTGAAGTTTCTTAAAACACAAGACCCTACACAGATAGATAAAGTGAACGAAGAATTGGCGCGTATTAGTAGCGGTATTCAAACCATTCTCTCGCACGAATCCAATCCTGAACGCATTCGCGAGCTTGAAGAATCAAAGATCTTGTTAAAACAATACGGCGATATGTTCGCGAGCGTCGTACAAGACTTTAAAGACAGAAATGTAGTGGTCAGTGAGGAGTTAGACCCCAGCGGCCTCAAAATGCGTAAGCTCATGACAACCTTGATTGAAGAGGCTTATCAAGCGGGTGATTCAGCAACCTCTTTCTACGCCTCGCAGGTACAGGAAAAGTTACTACTGGGTAGGTTGTTTGCCTCAAAATTTCTGATCAGCAACTCCCAAAACGATTTAAGTCGTTCGTTGGACGAACTCAATGCCGCGACTAAACCTCTCAACATATTAGAATCAAGCGCGAATACCCGTACTGAGAATGAACTCGTCCAAAGCTTTAGTGATGCTCACCTCACGTATATTTCAGCACTTCAGAAAACCGCTGAAATCATCAAAATACGAAACGAAAGGATCGCAGGAACCCTCGATGTGATTGGACCTCAAGTCACCACCAACCTTGGGGATTTCAAACAGTCCATCAGAGCGTCACAAGACACCTTAGGCCCGCAGGCACAAACTCAAAGTGAATCTGCCGTTAAAGCCGTCATCGTCGTCTCCCTTGTTGCCATTTTTGTTGGTATTACCCTTGCTTTTCTGGTCACCAAAGCCATTCGTTCACCGATTGGCGGAGAGCCTAAAACTATCGAGAAAATGGCACGAAAAATCGCACAAGGGGATCTCACGCAAAACTTCAATTCCGATAAGAAGGCAACAGGCATTTACGCTGCTATGGGTGACATGAATGATAACCTCAAAGACATTATGTCCCAGCTCAACACGTCGGTCACAACCTTGAGCAATGCTTCTGGCACACTGGTCACAGTGACAGATGAGACGGCAATAAACTCTGAGTCACAAGCTGAACAGCTGGGCCAAACAGCCGTCGCGATGAATCAGTTAACCAGCACCGTCGACAATATTTCGCAAAATGCGCAGCAAGCGTCGGACATTGCGAATGAAGCAGACCAACATGCTCGTGAAGGGCAAGTCGTGCTAGATCAAACCCGCACAAGTATTGACTCACTTGTCACCAACATTAGTAACGTGAGCAATATTATTCAGAACCTAGAAAATGAAACGAAAAACGTAGGTAGCATTCTTGATGTTATTCGTGGGATTGCCGAGCAAACTAACCTATTAGCGCTCAATGCCGCCATCGAGGCCGCACGTGCTGGTGAACAAGGCCGTGGTTTTGCCGTGGTCGCTGACGAGGTTCGCAGTCTTGCAAGTCGCACTCAGCAGAGCACCGAAGAGATTCAAGAACTGATTCATAGGCTTCAAAATGAATCTAAGCGCTCTGTCGAATCCATGCAAATCAGTATGGATGAAGCTGAAGAAACTTCGAGTAAAGCCGATAAAACGCGAGAAGCGTTAGAAGCCATTACACATTCTGTTGCCACCATTCGCGACATGAACAGTCAGATAGCCGTTGCCGCCGAAGAGCAAAACACCGTGGTAAATAACATTAATCAAACGGTGGAATCGCTTAACAGCTTGGGTAAAAGCACCGCAGTGGGTGCGGAAACCCTGTCAAACGAAGCAAAAGGTCTGACCCAAATCACCGCCAATGTGAGTGAAATCGTCCGAAAGTTCTCGCTATAAAACCCACATACCCCTCAATTGAAAAACGCGCTCATGTGAGCGCGTTTTTTATGATTTTTTAGTCAACTCTAGATGGATAAGATACAGCCGCGCATCAAATTCCAACTGATGATAATCAGGCTCCATATGGCAGCAAAGCTGATAAAACGCTTTGTTATGTTCTTTCTCTTTTAAATGTGCCAATTCGTGAACCACCAACATCCGCAGAAAAGGCTCAGGTGCTTCCTTAAACATAGAAGCGATACGAATTTCATTTTTGGCTTTTAGCTTGCTGCCATGAACGCGCGACACAAAACTATGCAGCCCCAGTGCGTTATTTACCACATGGATTTTTCCGTCATACGCCACTTTGCTGATAGGTGAGGACTTTTTGAGGTATTGATTTTTAAACCCCATCACATAGTCATACAACGCTTTTTCAGTAGTGATCGCATGCTTGCCCGGGTAACGCTGAGTAAGCCACGCACCAAGCTTACCACTTTCTACAAGGCGCTCAATTTGGGAGACCAAATGCTCGGGATAACCGTTTAAATAACGAAGAGATGGATTCATTGCCGTTTCATGCTGCGCTAATCAAGAACGCTATGCTACCAGTATTCCCGCTCAAATCCCTAGCACTGCAACGAAACCGACTGTGCGCCGAGCCGTTCAATGGCTTGATGATTCATGAGTCCGCGTTAATGGCTGAGTGCGGTTAGCGGTGTTTTTGCGTCGAGCCACGAAGCACGGGCTCGCACGGCAGGGTAATGGATTGCGGCGGTAGATTTGGGTTAGAGATGTGTTCAAACAGCACATCCATGGTTGATTGGATCATCTCTTCATTCGGCTGTCGAATCGTCGACAAGTTATAAGAGCGACTCTTAGCAAGACGAATATCATCCACCCCCAGCACACCGACGTCTTGCGGTATCTTCAACGCCAGCTCATAGCGCAGCGCATCCATACCGCCACAGGCCATAATATCATCGGCATAGAACAAGGCATCCGGTCGTTCAGAGTTTTTGAACACCCGCAGTGTCGCATCGTATCCAGCGTCGTAACTAAATTCGCCACCTTCCACCACCTGCCATTGGTTACACCCACGCTCCATTAAGCGGCTAATAAAGCCTCGCTGACGATCGACGGTCGCAGAGGTACCAATAGGGCCAGCAACAAACGCAGGTCTCATATAACCCGCATCGAGCAACATATCCGCCGCCATTCTTCCTGCCAACACATTATCGCAACTGACGACTGTGACGCTGTTGTCACTGGAATCGCGGCCGAATATCACCACAGGTGTATTTTGGGATCGACACGCATCCACGAGTTGCTGAGGCAAAGACGCCGACGTGATGATCAAGCCGTCTACGTTGTATTCCATGACGAGCTCTACCGCTTCTTGAATATCCATATCACTGTTCACGTTAATCAACAGACTATGGCAATCTCGCTTTTGAATTTCAGACGTGAAACGAGAAAGGATCGGTAAGTAAAAAGGGTTATTGAAATCCGTCATTAATATACCGACAAGGCTTGAGCGCGATTTGATGCCACGTGCCATTCGGTTAGGTTTGTAGTTTAATGCCGCCGCCGCTTTAAATACTTTTTCACGCAAGGGTCGTGAAATGCTGGCTTCGGGGTTGAACGCACGAGATACCGCAGAGACAGATACACCGGCCGCTTCCGCCACTTCCACGACGGTAACTCTACGCTTTTTCACCGCTGGTGAATTCGTTGTTAGCTGTGTCGGTTTATCCATTGTCATACGCTACCCTGCTTTCTGTCTTATTCGTCATCAGACCGCTCCTAGACATCATAATGAAATTGTTTTCATCTGGACACAGGAACGTACTGCAATTGCGCGCAGCTTATCTCGGTTGCGATAAACACATCACTTGGAAATGAAAATTTTTCTGGTGTATTGAAGCAGCGAAAAGGCGCAGAGCGATACTGAGCCTCTTCACTGTTCAATTTTTAGCAATTCAAAGATAGGTGTTCAGGCAATCTGAACTCGCATCTTAAGATTACTCAGGTATACGATTAGCGATATTCGCCAGCCAGTTTTTCTACCAATTCAACGTTTTCTTTGGTCACAAAACCTGGGCCAGAGTTGATGTTGTTAGACGGCGCGACACCGTAACGATTAAACAGGGTCAACACCATTACTGGCAAGTAACCTTGAAGGAACGGTTGTTGATCAATGCCCCACTGGATATTGCCATCTTTGATGCCTTGTGCAATTTCGCCACTTAGATCAAACGTACCGAAGTAGATGTTGCCTAATTGACGGTTTTTCTTCAGCGCGCGAATAGTTGGGTGAGCAGATGTTGGACCCAGTGTTAAAACTGCTTCTGTTTCTGGGTTTGCACGCAAGTACGCCATCACTTTCTTCTCGATGCCCGTTGGATCCTGACCTGAGTCAATCATCTGGCTACCCAACTCAACACCCAATGCATCAGCAAAGCCCTGGCAACGTTCAACCGATGCAGGGTTAGTGATGTAGTGGTTGACACAAACAAAGTTTTTAACGCCGTCAGCTTTGGCACGTTTACCTGCACCATAGCCTGCATCGTATTCTGGTTGACCCACGTGAAGGATTGCGCCCAAGTCTTCACTTTCTTGTGCCGTACCTGAGTTCATGGTTACGACAGGAATACCTTTCTTACGCGCTTTCTCCAATGGGCCTTTCAGCACCTCGTAATCGGCAATAGTGGTAATAATCCCTTGTGGGTTTGACGCCACGGCTTGCTCAATGATCCGTGCCATGTCAGCCAAATCACCCGTAGGCGGATTCCGATACTCCACTTCAACGTTGAGCTGGTCGCCCGCTTCGTTAATGGCATTTTTAATGGTGTTCCACCAAGAATCCGAGTCCGGTGCGTGACTAATCAACACAAAGCGTTCGCCATCGGCTAGCGCAGTGCTGGGAAGCAATGCTGCAAACGACGCAGCCATTGCTAACACAAGGACGGACGCTCTCTTTGCTACAGATTTAAGTAGGGTATTCATCCGGTGTTCTCCAATTTGCTTATTGTTGTATCCATCGGGTAAGGCAATACTCACCCCTTAGGTTACTGCTAAGGTTTGGGCAACAACTGCCCTATGACATTACGTTTTTCTCCACCAAAGCCTAATTCGCAGGCGCAGTATCTGCGCGCTGGAATTCGGCTAATTCTGCTTCAAGCGTTTCCAACTCTTGCCCGCCAGACATCATTTCCAATATCTGTTCGCGGGTGACATCTTTCTTCATCCATGTGCCCAAACTCTTGCCGCGATTAAGCAAGGTAAAGCGATCTGCAATTGGGAAAGCATGGTGCACGTTGTGCGTGATCAAAATAACGGCGAGCCCTTTACCTCGAGCACGAGCCACAACTTTGAGTACATTAGCCGATTGCTTCACACCCAAAGCCGCTGTCGGCTCATCAAGGATCAGCACTTTAGCGCCAAAGTGAATCGCTCTCGCGATGGCCAAACATTGGCGCTCACCGCCAGACATCGTGCCAATTGGGTGCTCGGGGTCTCGAACGTCGATTCCCATGTCTTTCATACCGGCGGTCGCAATTTCGTTGGCACGTTTGGTATCAAATACCTTAATCGGGCCCCAGTTTTTGGTAATTTCACGTCCCATAAAAAAGTTACGAGTAACACTCATCAAAGGGACCAACGCCAAATCCTGATACACGGTAGCGATACCTGCGTCGAGCGCATCACGCGGTGATTTAAAAGCCGTAGGCTGGCCATTCATTAAAAACTCACCTTCAGAGGGCTTGTGCACCCCTGCTAGGGTTTTAATCAAGGTTGACTTACCTGCACCGTTATCCCCGAGCAAGCAATGCACCTCCCCCATTTTTACTTCCATATCGATATCTTTAAGTGCGATCACTGACCCGAAGTAGCGGCTTACCTTCTTCAGTTCTAGGATATATTCCGACATTTTTCTTCTCCTAAATTCCGTATCTGGATAACCACGACTAGCGAGCGCTGGTCACTTTCTTACGAATGAAGTTGTTAAAGAGCACAGCAATGAGCAGCATTACGCCAAGGAATACACGGAACCAATCTGAATCAACACCCGTGAAGAAAATCCCCATCTGAACCACACCAAAAATCAAAGCACCGAAGAAAGCACCAATGACCGAGCCATAACCGCCCGTCAACAAAGCACCGCCGATAACCGCGGCAATAATCGCTTCAAACTCTTTGAGCAAACCACGGTCAGCCGCCGCAGACCCAAACTCCAACACCTGACAAGCCGCGAATACGGTGGCGCAAAATGCAGTAAACATGAAAAGGATTATTTTGACGTTGTCAGTCGGTACGCCCACGTTCTTAGCAGCATTGGCATCACCACCTGAGGCGAAAATCCAGTTGCCAAAACGAGTACGCAACAACACAAAAGAACACGCTGCGGTCAAAAGGAACCACCAAACGACCACCATGGGGATACCTGCGACAATCGGCGAGCCATCAGAGTAGGTTTCGATCCAACCCATTTTCGCCAACCAGATAAAGAACTCAGTTCCGATTTGCCCGCCAAATATCGCGCCCAACCAATCGCCTTCCGCAAGATTACCGACACCTGAAATAATGGTTTTATTGGTAAGTGCAATAGACAGTGCAATCGTCAAGCCACGCAGAATGAAAAGGAATGCGAGAGAAACAATGAAGGAAGGTAATCCCGTTTTAACGACGATATACCCATTGAGGAAACCGACCGCCATGGCGCATGCAAATGCGAATAGAATCGCCGCCCATACAGGCCACGCCCAATAAACGGCGGGAATGGCGATCATCATGCCTGCAAAACCAATCATGGAACCGATAGAGAGATCGAATTCACCTGCAATCATGAGCAAGCAAGCGCCTACCGCGATAATACCCAACTGCGCTGAAACCGTGGTCCAGTTAAGCACACCGTCTGCATTGAACATGCCTGAGTCCCAGGCAACGAGCGCAAAAAATACAAATACTAAAATGGCACCTGATACCGAACCAAGCTCTGGTCTCGATAGTAATCGCTTGACGGAAGAAACTTTTCTGACACGCTCGTCATTGTCTCCAACCGACTTTTTTTCTGTCCCTGATGCGGTTTCTTTTACCGACATACTCGCCTCCTAATTCCTTGCGTCTAATCTGGGCGCTGGCCCGAATCCGAATGACTGTTCAACTGTTGTCTCTGTTGCTCAGTGAAGAACCGTCTTTTCAATAAAAGCACGGCTTTGCTCTGCGTCTGTCTTCGCATCGCTTTTGGCGGTAGGGTCAGTGTCTTGTTCCACGGTCACCCAACCTTTGAAATCAATATCAATCAACGTTTGTCGAACGTCTGAGAAATCCACGCATCCCTGCCCGAGTGGACAAAAAATGTTGTTGCCAATCGCCGTGTAGAAATCGGTACCTGTTGCCACAGATGCTGCCAACACATCTGCATTGATGTCTTTAAAATGTAGATACTTAACGCGGTCTTTGTAGGTTCTTAATACATCGCTAGGATCCATGCCTGCATAAACACAGTGCCCGGTATCCACACACAAAGACATCAGGTCTGCCGGAAGGTCTCTCATTGCTCTATCCAGCTCATCGCGATATTCGATATAAGTGCCCGCATGCGCATGCAATGTGGGTGTGACATTGTATTGCGCACAAATTTCACCCACGCCGCGCAGGGTTTCCATCATCGCATCCCACTGTTCATCATTGAGTCGTGTGGCTGTTTTGGCTTGACCCGCTTCATCTGTTCGTGGAGATGAAACATGGTCAATCACGACCAAAAACTCAGCGCCTTGCTCATTGAGGATTTGGCATGTGGTATGGGTTTTCTCGAAAATGGCCTCTCGCTCTTCCGCTTTGTGAAGGTGTACAAACAAGGTGCCCGCAACCAATCCCAGCGTTCGAGCGGTTAAGGCTGAACGCAACGCTTGAGGATCTGTCGGTAAATACCCGAGAGGTCCCAACTCTGTTGCGCCATACCCAGCGCCCGCAATTTCATCTAACACTGTTTGCCATAAGGGATTGGCTGGGTTGTCAGCAAATTCAATTCCCCACGAACACGGTGCATTGGCAATTTTCAGTTCCAAGGCAAAGCCTCCTACTCAGTAAAGTCCATGCGTCTTTAACATCTGGCCTTAGCGACCCATGAAAAGCTCAAACATTTAAACTATCGTTAACACTTAATAAACAATTATGGTAATGATTTCACTTTGTCAACGAAATGGCCGTCTCAAAATTGCGCATTAAACGCCCAGTCACTCTATTTGAATAAAAAGTGTGCGCTACCTCTGATTATTTTCACTTTGCCATTTGAAAACATTTTCATTACATGACTACTATTTCATCAGAGCACGGAATTTGACTTTTTAGTGGGAGAAACATGGATGGGAACAATAAGACTCACAACGGCACAAGCACTTGTCCGTTATCTGGCAGCACAACAGATTGAAAATGAAGGGAAAGTAGAATCATTATTTGGATGTGCTTTTGCCATTTTCGGTCATGGCAACGTCACTTGTCTTGGTCAGCAACTATTTGAAAATCAGTCAGTATTCCCAACCTGGCGAGGACAAAATGAGCAATCAATGGCGTTAGCTGCAACGGCATATGCACGCGCTCATCAGCGCCGCAGAATTGGCATTGCAACCTCATCTGTTGGCCCTGGTGCGACCAACATGATCACGGCTGCAGGCGTTGCACATACCAACCGACTACCATTGCTATTGCTAGCCGGTGATACGTTCCAATCTCGCTTGCCCGACCCCGTATTGCAACAAGCCGAGCACTTTTCCAATCCCTCGCTGACGGTGAATGACGCCTTCAAGGCTGTTACTCGTTTTTGGGATCGAATCAACAGCCCATCTCAACTCACCGTCGCACTGCCTCAAGCCATTGCCACCATGCTTGATCCAGCCGATTGCGGCCCAGCGATGATTGCTTTGCCACAAGATGTTCAAGGACAAGCATGGGATTTCCCAGAAAGTTTCTTCGAGCCAAAAGTGCACCGCATTCGTCGCCCTCAGCCAGAAGCCATTGATTTAGCACTGGCGGCTGACGCCATCAAAGCATCAAAACGTCCGCTGATTATTGCTGGCGGCGGCGTGGTTTATTCTGGTGCGCGTGAGGCACTGACCCAATTTGCCGAAAAGCATCAAATCCCAGTGGTTGAAACCATCGCGGGTCGCACGCTGCTTGACGACAAGCATCCACTTAACTGCGGCCCCGTCGGCGCAACAGGATCAAACAGCGCCAACCACCTGTGTTACGAGGCTGATTTGGTACTCGCCATTGGCACGCGCTTACAAGATTTCACCACTGGATCATGGACCTTGTTCCGCGATCCAGACATGAAACTTATCAGCATTAATGCAGGTCGATTTGATGCCAACAAGCACATGGCACAGTCGGTAATTGCGGATGCCAAAGCCGCCATCGTTCCGTTAAGCGAGCAACTTGACACGTGGACAACCGAGAGCGGTTGGGTCGACAAGGCCAAAGCAGAAAAAGCGGCGTGGAATGACATCGTCAATGCCCGAACGGCAGCGACAGACACTGAACTGCCGTCGTATGCGCAAGTGATCGGTAAAGTGAATGCGCTGACGCAAGAAGGCGATCGCGTGATCACTGCCGCTGGTGGTCTACCGGCTGAAATCAACATGAACTGGCAAACCCGTCACCCTTATTCACTCGACGTTGAATTTGGTTTTTCTTGCATGGGCTATGAAATCGCAGCGGGCTGGGGTAACAAAATCGCCAGACCTGAGTATGAATCTATCGTCATGGTGGGCGATGGCTCTTACCTGATGATGAATTCCGACATCTACAGTTCTGTCCTCACCGGACACAAGATGATTGTTTTTGTGTGTGACAACGGTGGTTTTGCCGTTATTCGCAAGCTTCAAACCAACACGGGCAACGTCGCGTTCAATAACCAGTTAGAAGATTGCACCACTGAGCGTAACTATGACCTGCCGCGCGTTGACTTTGTCAGCCATGCACGCGGACTAGGCGCAAATGCAGAGAAACTGACCAATCTCAATGAATTAGAAGCCGCGTATGCGCGGGCCAAAGCATCGGATCGCACTTATGTCATCGTCGTCGATATTGACGACACAGTTTGGTCATCGTGTGAAGCATGGTGGGAAGTTGGCCTTCCTGAAGTGACCGACAATGAAAATATTATCAAAGCACGCGACCAGTGGGAGCAAGGACGTCAGCACCAACGACGTGGCGTGTAGTCGCTATCGGTCAAACAAAAAGAATAACAACGCGAGCAATGCGTCTAAAGATCAAGGAGAAAGCGCATCATGTTTAATGAAGAAATGCATTTGGATTCACCTATCCGTTGGGGAATGGTTGGCGGTGGTCGAGGCAGTGAAATTGGCTACTCTCACCGCGCTGCTGCGCAACGTGACCGTTTGTTTACCTTTGTCGCGGGTGCGCTGGACTTAGACCCTAAGCGCGGACGCGAATTTGGCGCTAATCTCGGCCTAGACCCTGACCGTTGCTATCCGGATTACAAAACCTTATTTGCTGAAGAAGCAAAACGTGAAGACGGTATTCAGGCAGTCTCGATTGCGACGCCAAACTCAACCCACTATGAAATTGCAAAAGCTGCGCTTGAAGCGGGCTTGCACGTTGTGTGTGAAAAGCCCGTCACCATTCATGTTGAAGATGCCCTCAAGCTAAAAGCATTGGCGGAGAAGCAAAACAAAATGGTTGCCGTCATGTATGGCTACACGGGCTTCCCTATGGTTCAACAAGCCAAAGAGATGGTTCGCCGTGGCGACATTGGCGCCGTGCGTGTGGTGCAAATGTCGTTTGCCCACGGCTTCCATAATCTCGAAGTAGAAAAGGACATTCCAGGTGCCAAATGGCGCATGAACCCTGAAGTGTCCGGCCCCAGTTTCATTATTGGTGATTGCGGGACACACCCTTTCTACTTGGCAAGCCTGATCACAGGGTTGAAAGTGAAATCTCTATTGTGTTCGCGCCAGAGCTTTATTGAATCTCGCGCACCACTGGAAGATAACGCCCACGTCATGTTCAACTTTGAAGGTGGCGCAGTGGGGACATTGTGGGCGAGCGCCATCAACTCAGGTTCTATGCACCAACAAAAAGTCCGCGTTGTCGGCGAGAAAGCCAGTTTGGAGTGGTGGGATGAATACCCTAACCAACTGAGATATGAAGTGCAGGGAGAGCCAGTACGCATTCTAGAACGTGGTATGGGCTATCTTTACAATGATGACCCTGGTGTGTCATGCAACCGTCAGGGTGGCGGTCACGCTGAAGGATTTTTTGAATCTTGGGCCAATCTCTATCACCGTTATGCTCTCGCGATTGATGCGTTCGAACGCGGCGATACTGCCTTTTTGGAAACCCATTGGTATCCCGACATTAACGGCGGTATTGACGGTGTGAAGATGGTCAATGCCTGCGTCAAATCAGCCGATAATGGCGCAGTGTGGGTAGACTATGACTGATTCTCACATTCACCTCTCTGGCTGGGAACAAAACGACACGCGCCCGCTCGATGTCATCTGCCTTGGGCGTGCTGGGGTTGATTTCTATGGCAATACGGACGGCGCGGATTTCTGCGCTGAGTCCAGCTTCAAAAAAAGTGTCGGGGGTTCACCCGCCAATGTCGCCATTGGCTTAGCCACTTTAGGTGCAAAAGCGGGCTTCATCGGATGTGTTTCTGACGATGCGCAAGGCCGCTATGTGCGCCATTACATGCAGGAAAAAGGCATCGACCTCTCGGGTGTGAAAACCTTGAGCGGCGAATACCGCACGAGTCTGGCGGTGGCTGAGTTGCGCCCTGAACCTGAAGTGGTGATTTATCGCAACAATGCGGCGGATCTAGCGTTAAATGCGAAAGACATCAGTTCCGAGTATCTCGCTTCATCACGTTGTCTGTTTGTTTCAGGCACCGCGCTGTCCACCAACCCTTCGCGTTTAGCGACCCTTTCTGCCATGCAAACCGCACAGCTCTCAGGCACCTTAGTGGTGCTAGATTTGGACTATCGCGCTTATTCATGGGCATCCCCAGAAGATCCGCCGCATTTCTATCGCCTCGCGGCTTCATTGAGCGATGTGGTCATTGGCAATCGCGAAGAATTCGAGGTCATGGGTATCCCGCATGACCATGAAGAAAGTCACATCAACGCGGCCTCCGAGCTATTAAGCGGCGGCACAGCGTTAGTGGTCATCAAAGCCGGTGCTGAGGGCTGTGATCTGTTTGGTTTGGATGGCAATGGCAACTTGCTCAAACGCTCGCAAGCCATTTTCAACGTGGAAGCGCGCAAACCCTATGGCGCAGGAGACGCCTTTGCTGCTGCGTTACTTTATGCCTTGTTGTATCAGCACAACCTCAAAGACGCCGTCGCCATGGGCGCTGCAAACGCTGCCATCAATGTCACAGGGGACACTTGCGCTGACGCGATGTCCAAATTACCTGCATTGATCGCGTTTATGGAAAGCCGTGGACACACATTTTCAGCGTTGCCAAAAGTGACAGTGCAACGTTAAGAAACGATTAAGGAGTAGATCATGGGAAAACATATCCCGCCGTTTGATAACAAAAATGCGCCCGTTGTTGGCGTCAATGACGACACCACCCCCCTTTGCTATTTCAACCCCGTTCGTCTTAAAAAAGGCGAAAGCCATAGCTACAAACTAGATGACTATGAATCCGCAGTGGTACTCGCAGGTGGTACCTGCGACATCACTGTCGATGGCGAAACGTTTAGCGGCATCGGCAAGCGCGCCTCTGTTTGGGATGGCGACCCCGCGGCGGTATACGCGCCAGTGGGTAGCGATGTCACCGTGACATGCGTTTCTGACGAAGCCGATGTGATGATTGCAGGTGGACGCTACGAGCAAGAAGCAGGGCACGCGCTTTCTGCCTTCGCCGTTCAACCCGAAGAGACGGACAAAATTCAGTACGGCAGTGACGACACCAAGACCCACCGCAAAATTAAACATATCTTCGGCCAGAAAAATGCCGACAAACGCGGTCGCATGCTGGTCAGCGAATTGTTTACCGTGGGTGCTGGCGGGTGGTCAGGTTTTCCACCGCACAAGCACGATGAAGATCGTGCACCGCAAGAAACCCGTTACGAAGAGGTCTACCAATTTAGGTTTAACCCTGACTTCGGCTTTGGTGCTCAGTTTCTTTACGAACATGAAGATGATTGCGGGCCGGTTTATCACGTTCGCACTGGCAGCGTGATTGCCATCGACAAGGGCTACCACCCTTCTGTCGCCGCGCCGGGTTACGAAATGTATTACTTCACCATCATCGTGGGTGAAACGAGTAAATCATTGGTACAGCATTTTGACCCCCATCATGAGTATCAAGTGCACACGATCCCCGGCATCAAAGACATGGTTGCTAAATTTAAGTAGCCGTAATCTAAAAGGACGAACCGATGCTAGTAAACCTGAACGACTTGCTCCCAAGCGCCGCTGTATCTGATGGCGCAGTGGCATGTTGCAATGTATTTGGTCTTGAAGAAGCCAAAGCCATTATTGCTGCCGCTGAATCCATTTCATTGCCCGTTATTCTGGCCGTCAACAAGGACATGGTGGACTTGGTGGGCGTCGAAGCCATGGGCGGCATGTTGGTGCCAATGGCAAAAGCCAGTTCCGTGCCTGTCTGTGTTCATTTAGACCATTGTTATGAAGAAGCCATTGTTTATCGTGCCATTCATTCAGGCTTTAGTTCTGTGATGTTTGATGGTTCACAACTGCCGCTTGAAGAAAACATCCGCCGTACACGCCAAGTCGTGGATGTTGCCCACGCGGTTGGTGTCACCGTTGAAGGCGAGCTAGGTTCTGTCCCCTATGAAGAAGGTCGCGACCACATTATATCTATGGCGACACTCCCAGAAGAAGCCACTCGATATACGGCAGAAAGCGGCATTGATGCGCTTGCAGTGTCTGTCGGCAATGTCCATCGGAAAACCGAAGCGAATAGCCCAATCGATTTCGACTTGCTGAAGAAAATTGAAATGGCCACCACTCTGCCTTTAGTCATTCATGGCACAACGGGCATTGCTGAGGCTGACCTTCTCACGCTTAAACAACAACGAGTGGCGAAATTCAACGTCGGCACCTCCCTTCGTATGGCATTTGGTCAAGCTATTCGCGAGTCCATGCAGCAAGAGCCTGACAAATATGACCGTCAGTATTTCGCAGGAAAAGCCATGCCAGTGCTGCAGAACGAAGCAGCCAGAGTGCTCGCATTATTGGCGTCCACACGCCAACCACTGCTTAAATAACCCACGCTAGTTATCGATTCATCGGGGCGATATCCATTCAAAAGGACGTAATAATGAGCAAGGCATATCAGAAGTTGGGAAGAAAGTTGAGATTAGGCGTGATTGGCGGTGGGCCGGATTCTTTCATTGGCTCCATTCACCGTTCAGCCGCCACCATGCATGAAGAATTTGAAGTTGTCGCTGGGGTATTTTCATCCAATCCTGAACGCTCCTTGATCGCGGGCAAAGAAATGGGTATCGCTCGCCCTTATGCCGATCCCGACGCGTTATTCGCGGGTGAAGCAAATGCAGATGAACCCATCGATGCACTGGCGATCATGACGCCCAATAACAGCCACTATGACCTTTCTTGTCGTGCGCTGGATGCAGGTTTCAACGTATTTTGTGAAAAGCCACTGACCATGACCGAAGAAGAATCTGCGGATTTGGTCAAGCGAGTCAATGCGGCTGGAAAGCGTTACTGCGTGGCCTATGGTTACAGTGGCTACGCGATGGTAAGACAAGCCAGAGACCTTGTCGCGCAAGGTGTTATTGGTAACATCACCATGGTGCAAAGTAACTATGTGCAGGGGCATCTTGCCACGCTAACCGAATCGGAGCTGTCTGGTGCGAACTGGCACATGAAACCGGAACTCGCAGGCCCATCGTTGATCCTTGGCGATATTGCGACCCACAGTTATCACCTCGCCAGTTATGTGATGGGCATGGAGGCG
This sequence comes from Enterovibrio sp. FF113, assembly GCF_041439165.1. Taxonomy (NCBI): domain Bacteria; kingdom Pseudomonadati; phylum Pseudomonadota; class Gammaproteobacteria; order Vibrionales; family Vibrionaceae; genus Enterovibrio; species Enterovibrio sp. FF113. The sequence continues at coordinate 86,299 of NZ_JBGONO010000010.1, forward strand.
GCCTCTTTAAGTGCCGACGTCACCGCTTTGGTTGATGGGCGTGATGCCGATGACTACTGCGGAATTTTGCTGCGTTATCCCAACAAGGCGCGCGGCGTGTTTTGGGTCACCCAAGCTGCCGCTGGTGGCGTACATGGTCTGAATCTCACCCTTTACGGCACAAAAGGCGGCCTGGAGTGGCATCAAGAACAACCAAACGAATTGCTCGTTCGCCCTATCGACAAGCCCGCTTATATTCTCACTAAAGGTGGAACAGGACTGACTGGCGCAGGCTCGCGCGTGTCTCATGTGGCGATTGGTCACCCTGAAGGCTACCGAGAAGCGTTTGCCAACCTGTACTACGATTTCGCTTCCAATATCGTGGATGATTTACGTAACGAGACCCCCGATCCCTTGAGCCTCTGGAACCCAACCGTTGAGGAAGGCGCACAAGGTATGGCTTTTGTTTACGCCGCCGTCCGCTCTCGTGATAACGACGGCAAGTGGGAACCCGTGAAAGATCTCACTTAACCTTCTACTTTATCGATTTACATGCTTGCGAGCAGGTAGCCCGTCGTCGGTCTGCTCGCCTTTTTCTCTTCACCTTGCTGCTTATTCATTCCGTTCTCTCTTTCCTCTCCCGCTCCCACATGCGCTTTTCCTCACTGTGCTCCTCAAAAGAATTAATATTCAGGCTTATAACTCAGACAACCTCATCGTCGCCACCAGTCTATATTAACAAGCAATAGTGAATGCTCAGGAGGAGCTATGTCAGACAAAAAAATCGCACTTTTTGGTTGGCACCCAGATGTGGTGAACTACGAAAAATGGCCAGGAATGAGCGCAGAAAAGCTTCGCGCCATGCTTGAAGGTGACAGAGATAAGCTTGTTGCCCTTGGATACGCGGTTACATTGCACTATATCCGAGATGGTGAAACCGCCTATGACGCTGCAACAGAGGCACTTCAAGGTCAACCCTATGATTGCGTGCTGATCGGCGCAGGCGTGCGTCGTGATGACGACCATTTTCTTGTGTTTGAAAAACTGGTTAACGCAGTACACAAAGCCGCACCGCAAGCGACCATTTGCTTCAACACCAATCCCAGCGACACGGCCGATGCCATTAAGCGTTGGACCTAATAAACATGAAAGGAGACCAAGGTCGCCTTTCATGTTTAGCATTTAGAAATTCGAATCACTGTCACGGAGGACACCCGATGATCCAAGCTACCACAACGGGCTTCAACCCAGACTATGCAGAAGACGGCCCGACGATCGAAGAGGTTCAAGCCTTGCAAGGTATTGCCATTATCGAGTTTGGAGCACCTTGGTGTGGATACTGCCAAGCGGCAGAGCCTGCGGTGAAGGAAGCCTTAGCTGGGCTTTCAATTCCACACATTAAAGTTTATGACGGCAAGGGAAAACGACTGGGGCGATCCTTTAACGTTAAGCTGTGGCCTACGTTGATACTGCTTAACGACGGTGTCGACATTGAGCGCGTCGTGCGCCCCATTCACCCCGATGAAATCGGAGATTTACTCACCGACGTTGATACCTAACTCGTATTTAAACGGTTGGCGACCCATCACCTATTTCGCAAACAATTGACCATCAATGTCTTTGAACGATTTAAATTCCAACGCATTGCCGGTCGGATCGAGAAAAAACATGGTGGCTTGTTCGCCCGGTTGACCAACAAAACGAATATAAGGTTCGATGACAAACTCAACCCCTTTTTCTTTTAACCTGTCAGCCAGCAATTGCCAATCTTCCATCTCAAGCACAACACCAATGTGTGGAACCGGAACGGCTTTGGCATCGACAGCATTGTGATGCAGATTTAGCGTATTGTTTTCGCCTATATTGGGGTCGCAATGAATGACAAGTTGATGCCCATAGAGGTTGAAATCAACCCACTCGTCACTGCTTCGCCCTTCCCCACAATTCAACACATCAGCATAGAATCGGCGTGACTCTTCTAGATTTCTTACCGGAATCGCGACGTGAAAAGGTGTCAATGTCATGGGTTCTCTCCCTAGAGGCTTAGTTTCGTGATTGAGTATCCTGATTGAATTTGCTGACTAAATCATAGTTTGCCCGTCACTAAAGGTTGAATGGTTTATAAGAATGGTGCGTTGGCATGCCACGGCATTGACGATAAAACTGTGTTTGTCTCAGTTATAAATAAACATAACAACACGTCACTATTTCAATTTTTCCCGAACAATGATGTGATGGATTAACAGCGCATCTCACGCTCAGAAAATATAACAAGGATGGAACAAAATGACGGTTGAAACTTGGCTCGCGTTTCTCTCTATTGCCTTCCTCGCAGCCCTTTCTCCAGGCCCTGCTATCTTATTGGTGATGACGCATTCGCTGCGTTCTGGGCTAGGAAAAGCCTTGTTTACCGTCGCGGGTAATATTACTGGTTTGTTTATCATGTCGTCATTTTCAGTGCTGGGCTTGAGCGCACTCGTTCTCAGTTCTGCCACCGCGTTTATGGTCATCAAACTGCTGGGCGCCTGCTACTTGGTTTACCTTGGCATCAAAGTTTGGCGAAATGGCATCGAGATTTCACTCTCCGATGCGCCTGACACAAACAAGACTCGCAGCTATTATCTCCAAGGCGTGTTGGTTGCATTAACGAACCCTAAAGCTATCGTGTTTACCACGGCACTCTTTCCGCAGTTCATTGAAATAAGCCAGCCTTTGATCCCACAGTTTTCAATTTTGGTGGTGACCTTGATGTGTTGCTCAATCACCTGTTTATCTGGCTACGGATATTGGGGAGTAAAAGCCTTAAAACGCTCGAAAAGCCTTACCACATCTAAGTGGTTACCGAGAACATTTGGAGGCACTTTCATCGGCATTGGCGCGATGCTCGCGCTGACAGCACAGCGTTAATGCGTGAGAAGATTTGGCGATAAGTATTGGATGTTATGTGTTAACTGATCAATAGACCAAATTGCAGTAACACCAGCACAAACAACATCACCGATAACCCTTTCCAAAACCGGAGCGGGTTTTTCTCCAACAAAGACCGCGATTGATTAGCCTTTTCCAATTTGCGGTTTGGCTTCAACAGATCTTGCTCAAACTCAGACAGCACCTGATAACGAGCCGCAGGGATCGGATGACACGCTTTTTTTAACGCGGCATCAAACCAATCAGGAATATCAGGCCGGTATACTGTCGCTGGCACATAGTCGTTCTGCTGCGCCGCACGAGGGTTTGCCGCATTAACAGGCTTGTATGGCAAATGTCCGGTGAGCAGTTCATAAACCGTCATTCCAAGCGAGAACACATCAGACGCTAATGTCGCATTCTGTCCTTTGATATATTCCGGCGCTGCGTAATTTAGATCGCCGACTGGATAGCCTTCTTCGATGTTCTCACCCAATTCGTTTAACCCATCAGCCTGCGCGGTGCCGTAATCAATTAGCGTCACATTCATGTCTTTGTCGACCATGAGGTTATCTGGCTTGATATCACGATGCACCACCGACATTCTCTGCAACACACGCATGGCACGAATTGCTCCTTTCGCCAAAGTGCGCACCTGAGACAACGTGGGTGATGGGAAATCTACCATCCACTCTCGAAACGTCATGCCATCAAGGTATTGGCAAACATGGTAGAGAAACGGTGAGTGTTGAGATGGCGGATGGATTTTCATCACACCGGGTTGCTTGATTTGCTCACCAATCCATCCTTCTCGGATAAATCCAGCGAGATAAACCGCATCATCGGCAAAGTTTTGCGACGGCATTTTCAACACGTACCGTTTACCATCCAGATCACTGCGTGCCAGATAAATGTGGCTTCGACTGCCGCTGTAAAGTACACGGACAACCTCATAGTGATCGATCTTCACTCCTTCACGCAAAACAGGCGGAATGACGCGTTCCGACAACTCTCTTATTGCTTCATCAAATGTCGCAGAAGGCAAAGCATCAATGGTCAGCACTAAGCAGGTAACGTTGTCATCACTGCCTGCTGCCAGCGCATCTGAGACTAAATTTTCCGCGACTAACTGAAGATCACTATCTTCCTCGATACCCTCTAAGCGATCAGCGATCTGCTTATCAGACAACACATCATGCAGGCCATCACTCGACATCATCACAATATCGCCCCGCTCAACCGCTACTGACCGATAATCGACGTTGAGATGGCTATCGATGCCTAACGCGCGGGTCAAATGATGTTGTGTCTTTCCAGTGTAATGGCGATGATCTTGTGTCAGAGGTGTAAGCGAGTGATGACGAAACAGATAGGCGCGACAATCTCCCACATGAAAAACATGGGCAGTGTTAGATTTCACCACAACGCCGCAAAATGCAGCAACCATGGCACTGGAGGATGTTCCAGCTTGTTGAGCATGATGATATAACCAATGGTTGAGTGATTTGAGCACCTTGCTCGCAGAGGCTTTTGCCGTCCATGTCACCGGCGTGCCGAGGTAATCATCAATAAATTCCGTCACGCTCATTTCGCTGGCTTTTTGGCTGATATCGCTACAACTCACGCCATCTGCAATCGCAGCAACCACACCTTTATGTTTAAGCTCACTGAGTTTGTTAGGGATGCTAACCGCAAAGGCATCTTGATTAGGTACTTTGATGCCCGCGACTGAACAACCACCCGCGCGAACCACAAGCTGGGAAGCAGGCTGAACCTGCTTCCCAGCGAATGAAATGGCAGCACTGCAATCCGCTGCCGTTGAATGACTTTCTGGTTTCATCGCTTACGCTTTTGCTACGTCGATCATGGTAATACTGCCATCGTCATTCACTTCTGCAATTTGCCCTGACGGCTCTTCCATAAAGAGTAGCGTGATAAATCCAACCACTGCTGTACCAGCAATAATCAGGAAGAAGGTGCTGTAGTCCACCAGCGATAAAACGGTTAGATATACCACTGCACCAACGTTACCGTAAGCGCCTGTCATACCTGCGATTTGGCCTGTCATTCGACGCTTAATCAAAGGCACAGCGGCAAACACGGCACCTTCGCCAGATTGAACAAAGAAAGAACACCCCATCGCCGCAACCACGGCCAACCAGACAGGCCATGTACCGTCAACCTGTCCCATCACTAAGTAGCCTAACGCTAAGCCCGCAGTAAGAATAAGCAGTGTTGGTTTGCGTCCAAATTTATCAGATAGCCACCCACCACCCGGGCGCGACATCAAATTCATGAAGGCGTAAGCAGAAGCCACCATGCCAGCGATCACAGGTGTGAGCTCAAACGTGTCTAAGAAGAACAGGGGCAGCATTGATACCACCGCAAGTTCTGAACCAAACGTCGCAAAGTACAAGATGTTCAAGACTGCGACTTGTTTGAATTTGTATTGATGAATTTCAGGCACGGCCTCTTTGAAAATATGCTTGTTCACCTTCCACACTTGCAGTGAATCGAACACATAGATCAGCGCGAGACCGACGTAAATCATGGTGACGACTGTCGTAGAGAACATACCAATACCTGATGGCGAAAGCTTCCATGCAAGTAGCGCTAGCGCGCCATACATCGGCATTTTCATCAACAGCAACAAGTAGAAGTCAGCTTTTGATGTGACTTCCATTGCACCCGCGTTCTTCGGTTTGTAATAGGTCGCACCTTTTGGTGTATCCGTTACGCTGCGATAAAACACAAAGGAAAACAGCAGACTCATCAAGCCTGTGATACCCATGGCATAGCGCCAACCATCTTCGCCACCAAACATCAGAGCGACAGTCGGCAACGTGAAGGCTGCTGCGGCAGAACCAAAGTTACCCCAGCCCCCATAAATACCCTCAGCGGTACCAAGTTCATTGTGCGGGAACCACTCAGACACAAGACGAATACCAACAACAAAACCGGCGCCGATTAAGCCAAGTGCAAAACGTGCAATCGCCGCTTGTACGAAGTTGTCGGATAGGGCAAAAACGAAGCAGGGAATCGAACAAATGGCGAGTAAAAGTGAATAAACAATACGAGGGCCATATTTATCCGTTAGCATACCAACGACCACCCGAGCCGGAATAGTAAATGCCACGTTTAAAATAAGCAGGGTTTTGATCTCGGCGGTGGTGAGTCCCAATGATTCCTTTACAGACTGAAGCAATGGCGCGAAATTAAACCACACCATAAACGTAATAAAAAATGCAAACCAACTTAAATGGAGTATTTTCATTTTCCCTGTAAATGAAAACAGGTTGAATTTCTCACTTCCTGACATTTCGACATCCTCATCAATTAATAATCCCTGGCATTGCGGAATTTAATTTCCGCAATCAAAATCTCTGTTCCTATTTTTGGGGCACAGTTAGCCCGTCGCGATAAGGCGCTGATTGAACAACGCCATCACGGCAATATTTTTTATTCCTTGATTAATCGGCTAAGTGGTCGCGTTTTCAGCTATTAACCCATCGCAGCCAGCTGCACATCTCCTTCATGGCACCTCACTGAATACGTACCAACGGAGATCGAGTCATCTTCAATGCAGACACCGCTTTCGAGGCAGAAATGCTGTTTATAAAGCGGTGACGCAATCACGGTTTTATCACCCGATGAGCCAAGCATTCCTCGAGACAAAACATTGGCCTTACCAATTGGGTCGAAATTGTCGATGGCGTACAAGGTGTCTGTTTGACCGCAGAGAAAAATCGCCACTTGTTTTTCATCAAATAACGCGCAAACACCCGTGTTTTTAACCAAATCTTGCTTACGACAAATCGTTTGCCATTGTGTCATTTCCGTCTCCTTAACCTTGTATCTCAACAACATCAATACGTTGGACTTTCTCAGCCTGTTGAACGCCGACACCATCTGCCAATGTTTCTTTTTCAGCTGGCGCGGGTACTCTTTGCCCCCGCTCAGTGATGTATTTCAACCCACTGTCGGCTTGCTCGCTATTAATGAAGTGCTTAAAGCGTTTGAGCCTTTCTGGCGATTCAATGGTGGTTTTCCACTCGCATTGATATTGCCCGAGGCTTTCAGCCATTTCTTTTTCTAGCTCGTCGGCAATCAAAAGTTTGTCTTCAATGACCACCTGCTTGAGGTAATCCAACCCGCCTTCGAGGTTTTCGAGCCAAACGGACGTGCGCTGTAAACGATCAGCAGTGCGGATGTAGAACATCAAAATGCGGTCGATGTATTTGATCAAATCAACACGATCAAGATCGGAGGCAAATAAATCACCATGGCGAGGACGCATGCCGCCGTTTCCGCAGACATAGAGGTTCCAGCCATTTTCAGTGGCGATGATACCGATGTCTTTTGATTGCGCTTCCGCACACTCACGCGTACAGCCTGACACAGCGAATTTGAGCTTGTGCGGCGATCTGAGGCCTTTGTAGCGATCTTCGATGTTGATGGCGAAACCGACACTGTCATCGATGCCATAGCGACACCAAGTCGAGCCCACACATGATTTCACTGTTCGTACGGATTTACCGTAGGCGTGACCAGTTTCAAACCCCGCATCAACCAAAATTTTCCAAATGTCAGGCAATTCGTGCAATTGCGCACCAAACAAGTCGATACGCTGACCGCCCGTGACTTTGGTATACAGATCATATTGTTTGGCGACCTGTCCCAATACAATCAGCTTGTCTGGTGTGATTTCGCCACCCGCAACACGTGGCACGACGGAATATGTACCGTCTTTTTGCATATTACCGAGGTAGTTATCATTGGTGTCTTGCAAACCGATGTGCTCGTCTTTTAGCACATAGTCATTCCAAAATGACGCCAGAATCGACCCTACGGTGGGTTTACAAATATCACAACCAAGACCTGACCCGTGACTTTCAAGCAAGTCATCGAAAGTTTTCACTTTCTTGATGCGAACAATGTCCGCCAATTCCTGGCGTGTGTAGTGAAAATGCTCACAAAGGTCGTTGTTCACTTCATGGCCTAACGCGGCCAGTTCTGTGTCCATGACTTGCTTGGTTAACGCTGCACAGCCGCCGCAACCGGTAGATGCTTTGGTTTCTGCTTTCAATTCCGCCATGGACGAACAACCTGCAGCCACAGCCGCTTTTATGGTCCCTTTGGTAACGTCATAACATGAACATATCTGCGCAGTATCCGGCAAGCTTGCAAGCCCTGCCGACCCAGTATCAGAGTCAGCGGCTCCGTCGGAAAGTAAAAGTACTGATGGGAATTCAGGTAACGGCAAATCGTTGAGCATGGTTTGCAATAAGTGGGAGTAGCTGTCTACATCGCCAACCAGCACCGCACCCAACAGTTTGGTTCCATCTTCAGACACAATCACACGCTTGTAGACTTGCTCAATGCCGTCAGAGAAGGTGTAAGACTGTGCTCCCGGCGTATTGCCATGCGCGTCACCAATACTGGCGACATCAACACCCAATAACTTCAGCTTAGTGCTCATGTCTGCGCCTTTAAACGCAGCCTCTTCTCCGCACAGTTTCGCTGCAACAACCCTCGCCATTTGATAACCGGGGGCGACCAATCCGAAAATGCGTCCTTCCCATAAGGCACACTCACCAATGGCATAAATATCAGTGTCACTGGTTTGGCAGCTATCGTTGACGACAATGCCGCCACGTTCACCAAGCGCTAGGTCATGAGCCTTAGCCAATGCATCTTGAGGACGAATACCGGCCGAAAACACAACGACATCGGTTTCCAATTCACTGCCATCGGCAAATTCCAGTTTGTAGCGAGACGCATTGCCAGCCGAGATAGCCTTAGTCGCCTTTTCCGTGTGAATAGTCACGCCAAGCGAGGTGATTTTTTGCTTAAGTAATTCACCGCCGCCATCATCAAGCTGTACCGCCATTAGACGCGGCGCGAACTCAACCACATGGGTTTCAAGACCCATATTCTGTATCGCGTTCGCGGCCTCTAGGCCTAACAACCCCCCGCCCACAACCACACCAACCTGACTTGTGTCACCGGATGCTCGGATGGCTTCCAAGTCTTCTATCGTTCGGTAAACATGGCAATGCGCTTGATCGTTACCTTGGATTGGCGGAACAAATGGATATGAGCCCGTTGCAAGCACGAGTTTGTCGTAAAACACTTCGCGCCCTTTGTCAGTCACTACACATTTATTTTCTCGTTGAATGGCGACCACTTTTTCATTCAAGTAATAGTGGACGCCTTTGTCGTCATACGCTTCTTCACTGGTTAGCATCAGATCATTGGCTGTTTTACCGCTAAAAAAGCTGCTTAGCTGCACCCTGTCGTACGCAAGACGAGGTTCTTCCGAAAACGTGATGATCTCAAATTCGTTGTTATTGTTTCTGTCGCACAGTTCTTCGATGAACCTGTGCCCTACCATGCCATTCCCAACAACGACAATGCGTTTCTTGTCCATAATCCTTTCCCTATGCTGAAAGCTTTTCAATGTGTTCTTGCGATTGGACGACAAACCAATCCAGTTCGTAGGCAAGCGATACCACATGACCGACCACGATGAGTGCCGGTGACTGAACACCTTTATTTGCGATATAAGCGTGAATGTCTGAAAGTGTTTTGATGAAAACACGCTGATCTGAGGTGCAGCCTTTTTCGATAACGGCGACCGGTGTTGTGGCGGATAGACCCGCGGCAAGAAGCTCATGACAGATGAATTCAAGCTTGGATAGACCCATGTAAAACACCAATGTTTGGTTGAGTGATGCGAGGGCAGACCAATTCACTTCGAGGTCATGTTCTGAATGTGCGGTGACAAATGTGCAACCCTGTGAAACGCCGCGATGTGTTAAAGGAATACCCGCATAACTAGTACAACCGCTCGCCGCGGTAATACCCGGAACGACGTCGACAGATATACCTTCTCGATGAAGTACCTGCATCTCCTCTCCGCCACGACCAAATACAAAGACGTCGCCGCCTTTAAGTCGGCAGACGGTTTTCCCTTTTTTTGCTTCTTCAACCAAAATGCAATTAATGTCAGCCTGAGAAACGCTGTGCTTATCTTTCGCTTTACCGACAAAAATATGTTTTTTCCCGAATGGGATTAATGCAATGATTTCGTCGCTAACCAAACGGTCATACACAATGACGTCTGATTGTTGAATACACCGAAGCGCCTTCACCGTCATCAGATCGGGATCGCCAGGCCCTGCGCCCACAAGATATACTTTGCCAATATTCTGATGCTTAGCGGTCATAAAAGAAGCTCGCCGTTTATCTGTTGAATTGTCGGACATCCTTGCCTCTCACTTTCTTTACTAAAAGCCATCTTTTCAAAAAGACCTGCCGAATATATAGAGCTATCAGCAATTTAAGTGCCAGCAATTAAAATAGAAATCATCACACCTTTCAATTCAATGATTTTACTAATGAATTAATAACACTCATAACACCCATGGCTGATATGAAAAATAAAATAACACCCACACACTCAACACCATTGCTCGTTAATAGTGCGCACTAGGAATATTTCGCACCAAAAAGAGAACCTTATATTGCACCAATACAAAGCATTTTATTCTCATTAAATGGAATGACGTTAAATCTCATCATAAGAAACAATAAAAACACCGTTTAATTGATGTGAAAAAATAAAAACAAAGAGATGGTATTAATGGCGTAGTGATTGCTTGTAGAGATCATTCAGAGGAAAAAAAGGAATGAACTCGTCATGTCAAAGAATCAATCAGAATGGACAACATCAACCTGCCCTTATTGTGGCGTAGGTTGTGGCATCGAGGCGAAAATACACACCTCTGGAAAGCTTGAAGTCAGGGGAGATAGCCAACACCCTGCCAACTATGGCCGATTGTGTTCAAAAGGATTGGCGCTAGGTGACACCGTCGCAACAGAAGGCCGAATGCTCTCCCCGTCCATTGAAGGACAAAATTGCAGTTGGGATGATGCCTTAAGCCATGTCGCTTCATCACTTTCATCAATCATTGAACAACATGGCCCAGATGCCGTGGCGTTTTATGTCTCTGGACAATTACTCACAGAAGATTACTACGTAGCAAATAAGTTGATGAAAGGGTTTATCGGTAGCGGAAACATCGACACCAATTCTCGCTTGTGTATGGCCTCTGCCGTAGCGGGTCACAAACGTGCATTTGGAGAAGACATTGTTCCCGGTAATTATGAAGATATTGAGTTAGCCGATCTCGTTGTACTCACGGGCTCTAACCTTGCTTGGTGTCACCCAGTGATATACCAACGATTGAAAGCAGCCAAAGAAAAACGCGGAACCAAAATCGTGGTTATTGACCCAAGAGAAACCCGTAGTTGCGAGATAGCCGACCTACATCTCCCCCTATTTTCTGGCAGCGATATTGCTTTGTTTAACGGCTTACTGGCATACCTTGTCAAACATCAGCATATCAACCAAACCTACATCGATTCTCATACTGTCGGATTTGAACAAACCCTTACCCAAGCACAACGTTTTTCCACAATAACGTCGGTGGCGTTAGAGACGGGCTTAAAAACAACGGACATAGAAACCTTCTATCAATGGTTTTGTTCAACACCGCTCACCACCACTGTGTTTTCTCAAGGCATTAACCAATCCACGAGTGGCACTGACAAAGCAAACAGTATCATTAATTGCCACCTAGCCACTGGCCGTATTGGGCTACCCGGTAGTACACCGTTTTCAATTACCGGCCAACCAAACGCCATGGGTGGGCGGGAAGTGGGTGGGCTGGCAAACACACTGGCCGCGCATCTTGAATTTGGTGACGACGAGCACCTTTCGCTGGTGAAAGATTTTTGGAAAGCGCCCACTCTAGCAACCAAACCAGGGCTAAAAGCCATCGATATGTTCGATGCGATTGAAAAAGGAAACGTAAAAGCCATTTGGGTGATGGCGACCAACCCAGCGGTAAGCCTACCTGACAGCGACAGGATCAATCGCATTTTATCTGACTGCCCACTCGTGATTGTTTCAGACTGTGTTGCTGATACAGAAACGCTTCGTCACGCAAACGTCTGCTTACCCGCTCAAGGCTGGAGCGAAAAATCAGGCACAGTGACTAACTCAGAGCGTCGCATCTCTCGACAGCGTCGATTGCTGCCTACACCAGGCGAAGGCAAACCTGATTGGTGGATAGTCAGCGAGGTCGCCAAACGAATGGGTTTCCATGACGCCTTTAATTACCAGACAGAGGCCGATATTTTCAGGGAGTATGTTGCACAGACCAACATAGGAAATCGTCCCGAAGACAGAAGTAAAAGAATGCTGAACCTGTCAGGGCTAAACGGCATGACCAATGAGGCGTATAACGACCTGTCTCCAATTCAATGGCCTGTTAACAGCACGACGGGCGAAAGTGAACGCTTGTTTAGTGATGGACAGTTTTCGACGCCGGATGGAAAAGCAAAGTTCATCACTGTTGATCATCAGCCTCCAGCCAATGCCATTAGCGAACGCTATGGACTTATCTTAAATACAGGTCGAATTAGGGATCAATGGCACACCATGACTCGCACGGGTTTATCGAGCATTCTCAACACTCATGACAGTGAACCCATGCTAGAGATCCACCCTTTTAATGCATCCGATCGGGGTATTAGAGATGGTCAGTTGGTAAAAGTCAGTAGCAATATCAGTACGCAAGTATTTCGAGCAAGCGTCACTCGTCACGTTCTGGTAGGACAATGCTTTGCTCCCATTCACTGGAGCCAAACTCACTGCTCAGGAGGTAAAACAGACGCACTCATTCCGGCGATTACCGATCCAATTTCAGGGCAACCTGAGTTGAAAGCTACACCAGTGATGGTTCAGCCAATGTTTGTAAAAACCAGCCTTCAAATCTGCCGTTCATCACCGTTTTCGCACAGGCAATTGAGTCAGTTTTGTGCCGAATATTGGGTAAAGCAGAAAGTCTCAGGGGGCTACGTTTATCAACTTCAATTTTCTAACGAGATCGACGAGGTATATGCCACGCTTTTGGACTCATTCTTAGGTGATGAGGATGCCATCATTCAAGGTGGACAGCCCGCACAGAGAAGAGCGGTTGTTTTTCAGCAATTGAAACCAACAATGGCATTTTCTCTTTTCAATATTGATAGCGAGCTGCGTCAACCCGATATTGCACAGCTTTTAGCATCTCACTTTACGCATCAGGATATTCACGCTTTCTTAGCTGATTCCCTTTCAACGCGTTCTCCCATTATCTGCACCTGCAAGCAAGTCACGCAAAGTGATATCGAGAATCTCATTGCTGAAAATCCATCCATTGATGCTAAGACAATCAGCGAGTTAACGTTGGCGGGGACAGGCTGTGGCAGTTGTGCATCCGACATCGAACAATGCCTTTTGCGTGCTTGTACGAGTGCATTGTCAATGGTTCAGAAAGCGGGATAACAAAAAGGCAGCCTAGGCTGCCTTCTCAATTTTCACATTCAGCACTTCAAGCGCGAATACTACTTCTTCTTACGTTTATCCGTCACTTCCCACTTACCGTCTATCAGCAGACCAGTCCAACCTGATGGTTTACCATCTTCTTCAGTTCGGACGTAGTTCTCTTTGCTCTTACGGCTAAAGCGAACAACGGCTTTGCGTCCATCTGGATCTTCAGCTGGGGCATCGGCCAGATACTGATATTTTTCTGGAATGCGATCTTTAAAGCGTGCAAGTTCTTCAACTAATGGCGCGCGAGTTTCACGCGATTTAGGGAAGTTACTTGCCGCGAAGAACAAACCTGATGCACCGTCACGAAGCACAAAGTATGCGTCTGAGTTTTCACACGGCAGTTCAGGGAAATGCACCGGATCTTCTTTCGGTGGCGCGATTTCGCCGTTCTTCAAAATCTTACGGGTGTTCTTACAAGTCTCGTTGGTACAACCCATGTACTTACCGAAGCGGCCGTTTTTCAGCACCATGTCGGAACCACACTTGTCACACTCAACCAGTGGGCCTTCATAACCCTTGAGCTTAAACTCACCTTTCTCGACAATGTAGCCATCACAGCTTGGGTTGTTACCACAAACATGTAACTTGCGATCTTTGTCAATCAGGTACGCGTCCATCGCCGTTTCGCACTTAGGGCAACGTTTTTTGGCGCGAAGCGCAGCGGTTTCAACGTCTTCTTCCAGTACGTTAACAATACCTTCTTCATCCATCAGGTTGATGGTGGTTTTGCAACGCTCTTTCGGAGGCAACTGATAGCCTGAACAACCAAGGAATACGCCTGTCGATGCGGTACGAATACCCATCTTGCGACCACAGGTTGGACAATCGATGTCAGTCATGACGATGCTGTTAGGCTTCATGCCGCCTTCAACTTCTTCCAATTCTGCTTTACCCAAATCATCCGTAAATGCTTTGAAGAAGTTGTTCAGTACCTGTTTCCAGTCTTCACTGCCCATGGCGATTTTATCGAGGTTCCCCTCCATTCGCGCAGTGAAGTCGTAATCCATCAAATCAGCAAAGCTGTCATCAAGACGGTCGGTAACAATCTCACCCATCTTTTCAGCATAGAAACGACGTTGTTCAGTACGCACGTAACCACGGTCTTGAATGGTTGAAATGATCGATGCATAAGTAGAAGGGCGACCAATGCCACGCTTCTCTAGCTCTTTAACCAATGCGGCTTCTGTAAAGCGTGCAGGCGGCTTGGTGAAGTGTTGCTTAGGGTCAACCTTATCTAGCGTCAAGATCTCGCCCACATCAACGTGTGGAAGCGTTGTATCTTCGGTTTTACCCATAGGACGCTGTACACGTGTCCAACCATCAAAACGTAAGGTGCGACCTTTCGCTTTCAGGGTAAATTCGCCTGCTTGAACGCTAATGGTGCCCGAATCATATTTTGCTGGTGTCATTTGACACGCAACGAATTGTCGCCAGATCAGGTCATACAGACGATGAGCATCTGGGTCCATGCCCTGCAAATCATCGGCATTCACGTCAACGCTTGAAGGACGAATCGCTTCGTGCGCTTCCTGAGCATTACCTTTAGAACCATATTTGAGTGGTGCGGATGGCAGATACTTATCGCCGTATTCGCTACCAATAAATTCACGTGCTGATTCAACAGCCTCTTGGCTCAAGTTGGTCGAGTCGGTACGCATGTAGGTAATGTAACCCCCTTCGTACAGACGTTGAGCCAACATCATGGTCTTCTTAACGCCAAAGCCCATGCGGGTACTTGCCGCTTGTTGCAGCGTCGAAGTAATAAACGGCGCAGACGGCTTACTGCTGGTTGGACGGTCTTCACGATCCACCACTTTGTACGTCGCTTTTTGCAATGCGTCTGTTGCCGCCATCGCTTGCGCTTCGTTCAATGGCTTGAACGCTTCACGGTTTTGCTGAGCAACAACTAAGCGCAACACATTTTGGCTAGCGGTTGTGGTATCGGCGTGAATATCCCAATACTCTTGCGGCACGAATGCTTTGATTTCGTGCTCACGCTCAACGAGCAGCTTAACCGCTACCGATTGAACACGGCCTGCAGACAAACCACGTGCCACTTTCTTCCAAAGAAGCGGCGACACCATAAAGCCCACAACGCGATCCAGGAAGCGGCGTGCTTGCTGTGCATTCACGCCATCCATGTTCAGTTCACCAGGCGCTTGGAACGCTTGCTGGATAGCATTTTGGGTAATTTCGTTGAAGACAACCCGTTTAAAACGGCTTTCATCACCACCGATCAGTTCCCGCAGGTGCCAAGCAATGGCCTCCCCTTCGCGGTCCAAATCCGTCGCGAGATAAACAAAATCTGCTTTTTCAGCCAACGCTTGAAGTTCAGAAACCACTTTTTCCTTACCTGGAAGCACTTGATAGTTCGCTTTCCAATTGCGGTAAGGATCAACACCCATTTTGTTGATCAGCGAATTCTTCTCTTTGTCTTTCTTAATTCGCTCTTTTTCTTCCGGACTCAACCCTTTGGTTGAGATAGGCGTCGCTTTTTTGCCGCCTTGAGCAGCACCGGTAGGCAGATCCCGAACATGACCTACACTCGATTTAACGATGAAGTCTTTGCCCAGGTATTTATTAATCGTTTTTGCCTTTGCCGGGGACTCCACGATAACGAGAGATTTACCCATAGTGACCAATACGCCCTCGCGTTAAAAATTCAATCTATCAGTCCAAATCGCATGAAAACCTTGATGCCATGCTGACTGACGCTATTTACAATATTGAGCGAGTCGATCTGAATATCAACCAGTTTCTTCCTAAAATCCCCCGATTGGTCGCAGCTTCCGCACTTGTTACCGGCTTGTAACCAATAAACCTACTTTATCGGAGGGTTAGCGTAGTCTCACTTTTGCAAGCGCGCTAATCATTACCATTGACGCCAACCCATTTACCATTTCACTTCGAATTTTTCTGGCTTGGCTCACATAATGCGTTCTAGAAACATATCAATTCGACGCTTTCGTAAGCATGTCCTCTTTTAAGACTGCTCACGCTATAATAGGCGCTCTTTTTCCCTTTACTCGAGAAAAGTATGTCTGAGAAAACACCGATTAGCACTGAAGATCTGCTAATCATGGCAAACAAGATGATCCGAGAACACGATGCTTACCTAGATGGTATGCACACCCATTCAGTGGAAGAAAAAGCAGGTGTGATGGTTTTTAAAGGCGAATATTTTTTGGACGACAACGGATTGCCGACGCCTAAAACCACTGCTGTTTTCAACATGTTCAAATATCTCGCTCACCAACTATCAAAACAGTACACACTGCAACAAGCATTGTGAAAAAACAATAGACTCTAAATCACTGGGAAATGACACAATGGCATTGTTTCGCTTCCCAGCCATCTCAATAGGCCCAAAGCAACGACAAGTCTCGCCTCACAAATGAGCGCCAAAACATAGGCAATCTGAATATCCAAAATCGATCATTAGCTTAGTTTTTGCTTAAGTTCCTCTGAAGCATCAGATCTCATATATGTCTCATAGAAAGCTTTTGCGCCCACTGCGTTTATGTGATTGTTGTCGCTATACAATGGCCTTTCATCCAAGGAGCTCACGCATTTTTCACCATTACACGCCAAACTGGGAATATCGATAATAAGCATCTCTGGGTAATTTTTTTGAAGATCCAAAAGTAGATTGCTCGCATAGCTGTACCTTTGTTTAAATGGCTCATACTCTGCGTCACAATTATCTTTTGCAGCCCAGCGATAGTTTGCGCGTTTCACCAAACAGTTACTTGGCTTGAACGGAAAAGACGGCACTTGACCAAATACGATAGGGGTTTTCCCATTTTTAACCAGAAGATCGATGGTCTGTTCCAATCCTTTATCAAATACACGACGATTGTTTTCAAGTGATTCGGAACGATCACTTTCATCACCAAGAAAAATATGACGACCAGCCTCATTTTCAGCTAACGTCGTTTGCGTGTAAACCGCCCAACGCCCACCAAGAAAAACAAACTCAACATCAGAATCCAAAATCGTCTTGAGTGCTTGTTCGTTAGTTTTATAACAATGCTCCTCAAGCTCACCAAAACGAACACGACCACCTGCAGCAATTGGGGGGCAGCCACCCTGTCCCGCGTACAAAGCACCAAATTGATACTTCTTGCCTAATTGATCGACGAAAGATTGAAAGTGCTCCGCATGAGAGTCTCCCCATAAGAATGCGGTAGGTTTAGAAACCGATTGATCTCCGAGCAACATAGGACGAAACGGTTCATAGCCCATTAGTTGCTTTCTAACTTCATTATTAGCTTCGATTTTAGAGACTGAGTCATAATAAAGCGCCATTGACTCCTTGCTGAATCTACTCGGATACCCGTCATTTTTTTCAATATTTTTGGCAACAAAAACAAAAAGAAGAATTGGAACCAGAAAGTACCCAATAAATACGTATTTTCTTTCGACAGTTAAATGTCGGGCAGGATTTTCAATCAATTTAAAGCTTGCATAGGACAAC
The DNA here is from genome assembly GCF_041439165.1 of Enterovibrio sp. FF113. Taxonomy (NCBI): domain Bacteria; kingdom Pseudomonadati; phylum Pseudomonadota; class Gammaproteobacteria; order Vibrionales; family Vibrionaceae; genus Enterovibrio; species Enterovibrio sp. FF113. The sequence continues at coordinate 104,106 of NZ_JBGONO010000010.1, forward strand.
AAAAAAGTCAGCACTGAGCAAATGACAAAGCCTTTAACACCAAACGCCTCCTGATAGTATCGATAAAAAGCTTGAACTGGCCAATGAAACAAGTATAGCGAATAAGACAACTTACCTAGGTAAACCAAGGCTGGCATAGACAAAATCTTCGTGACCGGCGCTTTCCTTTCTTCTCCGGAAAAAATAATCAACGCCGCCCCCAAGCAGACAACCGCAGCGTTGATACCAGGGAAAACATCATTTTTGTCAATAGTTAACAATGACAAAACAACCAAAAACATGCCAATAAAACCCGCACAAATATAGACTAAAGATGAATAGAAAATGTTTCTTTTCTTTAGCTGATGCAAAGCCAAAGCGAGGGAGGCACCAATCAACATCTCGAAAGCACGGCTTTGAATGAGAAAGTAAGCCTCTGATGGTTCAGAAAGAGCGAGATATTGAGAATATCCGATCATCAAAGCCAGAGAAGTTATTAGCAACTTCATCGCCAACTTTCCTGAGATATATCGTGAGGAAAGAAGTAGTACAATCGGCCAAATAAAATAAAACTGCTCTTCTACAGACAATGACCAAATGTTAAGCAAAGGCATTGTTTCAGACGATGGCGCGAAATACCCAGTATTCTTTTCAAAGTAAACATTCGAAATAAAAACAGATGAGTATCGCAAACTATCCGAAAATGACGAAAAATCGTTCGGTGAGAATAAAAAATATGCAAAAGCTAAGCTTAAAACCGCCACAACATAGAAAAGTGGCAATATCCGCTTAACCCTTCTCTCATAAAAACTTAAAAAAGAGAAAGTTCCCGACTTCATTTGAGGATAGATAACTGAGGTTATGATAAACCCAGAAATAACAAAAAAAACATCCACCCCGATAAAACCACCAGGGAGAATCTCTTTATTGAAGTGAAAAATGATAACTAGCAATACTGCAATAGCTCGAAGGCCATCGACATCTGGACGATACTTAATATTTGTCATTACTGCGCTTAACCTAGACCTAAACTAACGATTCTTTCAGCTAATTTTGTTTCACATAAGTCAATGAAACGAAAACTTTTGGTTCTACTTTCGCTAGTACTTATCAAGGTCGCGCTAAGCAATAATTGGTGCCCGCATTACTCGTTTTGGTAAAGCATTTCCTTGTAGTGATATTCTCTACGATCAAGGATCGCTGCAGCTCGAATCACCAATATCCACATGATGTGAGCTTTTGCTCAGATGCGGATTCAAAAATCATTTTCAGCTCATAACTACCCTGATATAAGCTAAAAGTGACATAAACAAAAAGTCGACTGAGCATCTAGCCCTCAGTCGACTCATCAATAATACCAAGTTTTGGAGTTAACCCTCAAATACTGCGGTATCTTTTTCTTTGTCTTCTCGGACAGAATTACCGCCCTGATCGGATTTATCTCCGCGACCTTTCGGATCGGGACCGAACTGATTCGGGCCCGGAGTGCCATCTAGAATACCCAGTTCGACCAAGGCGAAGATAGGACCAATTAACGGCAAAAAAGTCACAACAAGCCACCAAGGACTTTTATTTCTGTCTTTCAAGCGTTTGATATTGAGCGCAACTGATGCATAAATCGCAAATAACGAAATCGCGATTGAAAGTGCATCTAGCACTACATGACCGCCTTGATAAAAGAAAGTTGGCAACACCATGACAAGTACAGGCACACTGTATAGCCAATAATCACGGCGTCTCATTCGGCCTTCGAACGAAAACAACGCCCACTTTTGGTTGTTCATTTCAACTCCTAAACGATTGGTCGCTGACCACGACTGATCCACTTCAGCAGCAGACGATCTGCCGCTTCTGCTGAGGCTCCAGCCAGTTTCTCAGCGAGCTTTTTACGTTGAACGTAACGCACGCTCAAAACGTCTTTCTCTTTTACTGCAGACACCAGATAGTCATCACTGGTTCCAATGCTATCAATCAAGCCTAAAGGCAATGCTTGATTACCAAACCAGTGTTCACCTGTCGCCACTTTTTCTAGCTCAAGTGATGGGCGGTGATCAGCAATGAAATCTTTAAATAGCGTGTGGGTTTCTTCCAGCTCGCCCATGAATTTCTCGCGCGCTTTGTCTGTGTTTTCACCAAACATGGTGAGGGTGCGCTTAAACTCACCCGCCGTCAGTTGTTCAAATTCAATATCATGTTTTTTAAGTAGTTTATTAAAATTTGGCAACTGTGCAATAACACCAATTGAACCGACAACAGCAAACGGTGCGGCAATAATTTTATCCGCTACACATGCCATCATATAACCGCCACTCGCCGCCACTTTATCAACGGATGCAGTAAGAGAAATACCCGCTTGTTTAATGCGATCAAGCTGAGAAGACGCCAAGCCATAAGCATGCACCATACCGCCGCCACTTTCGAGACGCACCAGCACTTCATCACCTTCTTTGGCGACAGACAAAATGGCCGTGACTTCTTCACGCAATGCCGTGACTTCGCGAGCATCAATACTGCCCTTGAAATCCAGCACGAATACATGCGGTTTACGGCTTGATTCCAATGACACGGAATCGGTCATTTTCTTTGCTTCTGCTTTCGCTTCTTTTGCTTTCGCTTTTTCCGCTTTTTTATCCGCTTTATCTCGCGCTTTCAGTGCCGTTTCATCATAAAGATAAGACTCCATAGAATGGATTAAATCTTTATGCTTTTCAGTCAGGTTCGTAATTTCTAGCTCCCCTTTCTGACCCTGTTTGCCACCAGCGCTTTTTGCGATAATCAGCACCACGATGACTGCAACGACAAACGTCAGTATCTTTGCTAAAAACAGGCCGTAATCAAGCAAGAATTCCAAACTGTATTCCTCATTTATAGTTATATGTTCCCATTCTACTAAACAACTACCCGCAAAGTGCAAGTTCGGTGTCGTTTTCTTTGTATTCGAGTGTTGTTTATTACAGGTTTGCCATCTTACAATGCAGTTTAGCCGAAGCGAAACGCGGTCGCGGATCGAGTAACAGGCATTGAGATTAACAGGCAGCAACGCCGAAGATAAAAAGGAATATTGTAACGTGGAGTATCAAGTAGCAGCCAACGCATTAGACGGTAAAGTCATTCTGGTGACTGGCGCAGGTGATGGCATAGGCCGACAAGCCGCACTCAGTTACGCGCAACATGGTGCAACCGTTATTCTGCTAGGACGCACAGTAAAGAAGCTAGAGAGCGTCTATGACGAAATTGAGACCGCAGGCTTCCCTCAACCCGCGATTATCCCGCTAGATATGCTAGGAGCCACTCGTCAGCATTATCTGGATATGGTTGACACCATTGAGCAGCAATTCGGCCGTATTGACGGTGTGCTCCACAATGCAGGCATGCTAGGTGTATTGAGTCCTTTCGATCAGATCGAAGAAAAAGCCTTTGATGAAGTGATGCAGGTGAATGTTAAAGCCACTTTTCTGATGACCCAAGCATTAATGCCTTTGCTGCAAAAATCAGACGACGCGCGCCTGGTGTTTACAACATCTACCGTGGGACACGCTGGGCGAGCATTCTGGGGCGCATACGCAATGTCGAAGTTTGCCACCGAAGGCATGATGCAAGTGTTGGCGGATGAGTTGAGCAACACCAGTGTGAAAGTGAATGCGATAAACCCAGGTGGTACACGCACAAAAATGCGCGCCTCTGCGTTTCCTGCGGAAGAAGCAAGCAAACTGAAATCACCACTGGATATTATGCCTCTGTACCTTTACCTAATGGCGCCAGAAGGCATTGACGTTAACGGTCAGTGCATCGACGCGCAGCCTAAGTAATCGGGCTAGAAAACAGGCACAAAAAAGCCAGCATCTCTGCTGGCTTTTTAATATCAATATTTTCTTGCTTAACGCCCTTGGCGTTTTCCGCCCTGAGGCTTCTGGCGAGAAGACGATTGACCACCACGGTTCGGAGTTGCATTCCCCCCCGGACGACCGTTGCCGCGTTTACCTTGAGCTGGTTTACCTTGGCCTGGCTTACCCTGAGCAGGCTTACCTGACGCTGGTCGACCTTGACCCTGTGCTGGCTTTCCGCCTTGAGCAGGTTTATTACCTTGCACCGGTTTCGCTGACGGACCACCACGACGAGGCTTACGTGTTTCATTTGATTCAACACGCTCTTCGTGACGACGCACTGCACGACGGATCTTCTGACCACGTGCTTTACGCTTCTGCGCTTCTACCGTGATCATGGTTTCTTTCTCTGGACGCAATTCCACCATTTCACGCAGGTAGTTAACGTTATCCAGTTCAAGTTCCATCCAGCCGCCGCGAGGTAGCTCTTTGTTCAAGTAGATGTCACCGTAGCGTACACGCTTCAGGCGGCTTACCGTCACACCTTGTGTTTCCCAAAGACGACGAACCTCGCGGTTACGGCCTTCAGTGATCACAACATAGAATGTGTGGTTGGAACCTTCGCCACCTGCGTATTGAATATCTTCAAAACGCGCTTCGCCATCCTCAAGCTGAACACCACGAACCAGATTCTTCACCATCTGCTCGTTGACGTCGCCAAACACGCGAACCATGTATTCACGTTGTACTTGACGGCTTGGGTGCATCAAACGGTTCGCCAATTCACCATCAGTGGTGAACAGCATCAAGCCTGATGTATTCGCATCCAAACGACCCACGGCCACCCAACGGGCACCATTTAGTTTCGGGAGACGATCAAAAACGGTACGACGACCTTCAGGGTCGCTGCGTGTGCACAACTCACCTTCTGGTTTGTTGTATGCCATTACACGGCACACAAGTTCAGAAGGCGCAGCTACCTGTACACTGTGCCCGTCAACACGAATGTTAGCGTTGACGTCATCGAGACGATCACCCAGCTTGGCAACAAGACCATTAATGCTGACGCGACCTTCTTGAATCAGGGTTTCGATCTCACGACGAGAACCGAGACCTGCACGGGCTAACACCTTCTGTAATTTTTCACTCATTTACGTTTACCTTACTGTCGCCTTCACAGGCGTCGATGTCGGAAAGAAACGCCTCAAAAAAGAGGCAACGGCGTATTATGCCAAAATAGGCACAAATACACCACGGGATTTCGTTACTACTCTCCGCCATCACTGGAAATATTGCGTTGCAGTGTGACCGATTGACCTCCACCGCTTAGAAGTAGAGATACAAGCTTATTCGAATGGACTGGTATCACCTGTACCACGACGGAGAATTTCAGGCTTATCATCACTGAAATCAATCACCGTAGTCGGTTGCTCACCCATAAATCCGCCGTTCAAGATGCAATCAACGGCATGCTCAAGCTGATCGCGAATAGCTTCAGGATCTGACTCCGTAAAATCATTGCCCGGCAGAATAAGCGAGGTGGACATAATCGGTTCACCCATGGCTTCCAACAGATCCAACGCAATTTGGTTATCCGGCACGCGAATACCAATGGTTTTACGTTTCGGATTCATTAAACGGCGCGGCACTTCCTTGGTCGCCTTCAAAATGAAGGTATAACGACCAGGCGTATTATTACGAATCAATCGATATGCAGTGTTATCAACACGCGCATAGAGCGAAAGTTCTGACAGATCCCGACACAGCAAGGTGAAGTTGTGCTTATCATCCAAACGACGAATTCGGCAAATACGCTCCAACGCCATCTTGTTTTCCAACTGACAGCCCAAGGCATAACCAGAATCGGTCGGATAAACAATGACACCGCCATTGCGAACAATAGCGACGGCTTGAGTGATCAAGCGCGCTTGTGGATTTTCAGGATGCACATAAAAAAATTGGCTCATACTTCCTCCTTTACGGGCACTTCTAACGTCGGCAACGTCCAAGATTCCCAGATTTCCGAACAACCTTTCGGTAAGTATAAGTTACGCCCTAATTCTAGCCATGGAGAAGGGTAATGGAAATCAGAACCTTGGGAGCCAGCAAGCCCAAATTGAATGGCATAATCACCCAATAGGCGACGTTCATTCGGTGATTGTTGCGGTTGAGCGATTTCCATTCCATCTCCGCCAGCATCAGCAAAGGTTTGAAGTAGACGTTTCAACCATTTGGCCGAGAGTTTATACCGACCTGGATGCGCAATCACGGCCTGACCACCCGCTTTGTGAATAACGTCAACCGCTTCGTCTATCGTGCACCAGTTCGGTGGCACATAACCGGGGTTACCACGCGTAAGATACTTCTTGAATACCGCCTGCATGGTTTTTACGTGTCCTTGCTCAACCATCCAGCGTGCAAAATGAGCACGAGTCAGTGATACATCACCCGCTAACGCTTTCGAACCTGCCAGTGCACCGGGCATACCTTGCTTGTCGAGACGATCCGCGATTAATTCCGCGCGCGCTTCACGACGAATGGCTTGAGCATTAATCAAAGCAACCAATTCTGGCGCTTCAGGGTCGATATTTAAGCCCACAACATGGATATCTTTGTTTTCCCAAACGGTCGATATCTCGATGCCATTGACGATATGCAAAGGGAGCCCATGCTTTGCCACGGCAGCTTTCGCAGGAGCCAAACCCGCAGTGGTATCGTGATCAGTTATTGCGAGCACATTGACACGAAAATCAACAGCGCGTTTCACGAGATCTTCAGGGCTGAAGCGTCCGTCGGACGCAGTGGTGTGGCTGTGTAGATCAAATAGCATGACTTTTCTTCAATTCGTTGCTTGACTTTACCGTCATACACTAGTTAACTAGTACACGATTACTTATTCAAATGGATTACGTCTTCATGGTACAGCATAACCTCATTCAACAAACAGCACTGATTAACTGGTGGTGGCACTCCTATTAACAGGCGGTGTGATGAGTGATAACCAAAAGAAAGACGTCACCAAACCCGCCTAACGCGGGTTTTTTTGTCCCTTTTTTTGACCACCCAGCATGAATTGAGCACCTTACCGAAGGTGGCGGCACAGAAAGGACTTTTAGCATGATCATCGTATTAAAACCCCAAGCCACTGAGCCAGAACCAAAAACGGCGCTCGGTAAGAATGAACAAAGTAACCTAAAGACGCCTTTCATGCTGAGCGTCGCACTGATGGTAAAAAGCAGTGAGTAAAAATGGCAACCCAGCCTTGTTAATACGTTGACTTTCCGCCACTATCGAGGGATTGATGCAAGCCACTAATTATATCTATGACACTGGTAACACAAACATTATTTTGCATGGGCGCGGCATTCGAACGTTTGAAACGACAACCCGCAACATCGTTGATATCAATACAATCGCTGATATCCAGCATTGTCGTCACCTCAACTCAGCGGAAGCGCTGTCAGACGGACATCAAGCGCTCACCGGAAGCATGTTTGCGCAACTTATGCAGGAACTAAAACCTTTTGTAGAAGCAGCAGGGAGAACGCTGTGAAAAATCACGCTTTAAAACAAGGCGAACTCGATGTATTGAGCCTGGATGTGCCATACGTCGCCGCTCCAACTGAATTGTATGCGACGGTCTGCCAAGATCGTCCCTATAGCCTATTACTCGAATCCGCCGAGGTTGATTCCAAGCAAGACCTGAAAAGCCTTATGCTGATCGATGCCGCTGTGCGCATTGTCTGCCGTGGACGAACGGTTGAGTTAGAAGCTAAAACCAAAAATGGCAGAAATGTACTGAGCGCCGTTGAGGCTGAGCTTTCCAAGCAAGGTCTCGACATTGAATCGTCACGTACTGATGATTTACTCTTGCTTCACTTCGCGCAAGAGAACCGCACGTTAGATGAAGACGCACGTTTGCGCCAACCTTCACCGTTTGATGCACTGCGTATCGTACAACACGCCTTTAATCTTGATGGACATCCAGACCAAGCATTAATGATTGGCGGCCTGTTTGCCTACGATCTCGTTGCTCAGTTCGAGCCGCTGCCTAAGGTAGAACGCGGAAACAACTGCTCTGACTATCTGTTTTATGTAGCAGAAACCTTATTGGTTATTGACCACCAGCGACGTCATGCCACACTTCAAGGCACGCAGTTTGGTGGCAGTGAAAACGCCGAAACCTATTACGATTTAAGCCGACGACTTCAAGCCATCAAAGAAAGCTGCATCAATCCATCACCGATGCCAAAAGCCGAGGTATTAGAAACCTCAAACCTCACCGTATCTGTCAGTGATAAAGATTTCTGCGCTGCGGTTGATGAACTAAAACAATATGTGATCAAAGGTGACGTGTTTCAGGTGGTGCCAAGCCGTCGTTTCACCCTGCCTTGCCCTTCCCCACTCAATGCATATTTGAAACTCAAACAAGGTAACCCAAGTCCTTACATGTTCTACATGCATGACACCGACTTCACCTTGTTTGGCGCTTCGCCTGAGAGTGCACTGAAATACAGCAAAGACACGAACCAAGTCGAGATCTACCCGATTGCAGGGACTCGCCCGCGTGGCAAAAATACTGATGGCTCAATCAATCTTGATCTTGATGGCCGTATAGAGCTTGAGCTTCGTAACGACATCAAAGAAAACGCCGAGCACATGATGTTGGTTGATTTGGCACGAAATGACGTTGCACGTATCAGCGAGCCAGGAACCCGCTATGTGGCAGACCTGCTAAAAGTCGACCGCTATAGCCATGTGATGCATCTGGTCTCACGTGTTGTGGGACAGCTGCGTAACGATTTGGATGCCCTGCATGCCTATCAAGCCTGCATGAATATGGGCACGCTAACAGGCGCTCCGAAAATTCGCGCGATGCAATTAATTCGCCAGTTCGAGAAAAGCCGTCGCGGCAGTTACGGTGGCGCAGTCGGCTATCTCACCGGTCATGGTGACATGGATACCTGCATCGTGATCCGCTCAGCCTATGTTGAAGATGGCATCGCACAGGTTCAAGCAGGCGCAGGCGTGGTATTTGACTCCATTCCTCAAGCAGAAGCCGATGAAACCCGAGGTAAAGCGCAAGCGGTACTCACTGCGATTCAAGTCGCCCACCAAGGAGAGCAGGCATGAGTCAGCCCGTTAACGCACACATCGTGCTGGTCGATAATTTCGACTCTTTCACTTACAACTTGGTGGATCAATTCCGCTCACTCGGTTACCCAGTCACTATTTACCGCAATAGCCTGTCGGCTGATCAGATAGAACAAGCTCTGTCTGAGCTAGAAAATCCGGTTGTTGTGTTGTCACCCGGCCCAGGCGCACCATCAGAAGCAGGTTGTATGCCCGCTCTTATTTTGAAGCTCAAAGGCCGTGTGCCAATGATAGGCATATGCCTAGGACAGCAAGCTATCACTGAAGCCTATGGCGGCGTAGTTGCTGGCGCAGGTGACATTGTTCACGGTAAAGCATCCCAGATGACACATAACGCACATGCCGTGTTTGGTAACATTGAGAGCCCATTGACCATTGCGCGTTACCACTCACTGGTCGCGACCAAGGTGCCTGATTCGCTCGATGTTATCGCGGATGTGGAAGGCTTAGTCATGGCGGTTGTGAACGACGCTGATCGCGTGGTGGGTTTTCAATTCCACCCAGAATCAATTTTGACAACAAAAGGCGCAGACCTTCTGACAAATACAATCAACTGGGCGACAAAGCCACGCTGATGGACGACAGGACAAGGAGAGTAAACATGGACGCAATTATTAATAAGCTTTACGAACAAGAATCTCTGTCTCGTGAAGAAAGCCATCAGCTGTTCGACACCATCATCAAAGGTGAAATGGACCCTATCCTGTTGGCTGCAACATTAACGTCACTAAAAATTAAAGGTGAAACGCCAGACGAAATCGCGGGCGCGGCTTCTGCACTAACCGAAAATGCAAACCCATTCCCATCGCCAGAATATGATTTCGCTGACATCGTTGGCACGGGTGGTGACGGCTCGAACTCCATCAACATTTCCACCACAGCCGCCTTTGTTGCGGCAGCCTGTGGGGTGAAAGTGGCCAAGCACGGTAACCGCGGCGTATCCAGTAAATCAGGTTCTTCTGACTTGCTTGACGCTTTTGGCATTGATTTGGCCATGAGCCCCGAGACGGCACGTGGCGCGTTAGACGACTTGGGCGTGTGCTTCTTGTTCGCTCCGCAATACCATAGCGGTGTACGTCACGCGATGCCTGTTCGTCAAACCATGAAAACACGCACCATCTTTAATTTGTTAGGCCCATTGATTAACCCTGCAAAACCAACGCTGGAGTTAATGGGTGTGTATGACAAAGCCCTCGTAAGACCGATTGCAGAAACCATCAAAACCCTTGGTCTGAAACGCGCAGCCGTTGTTCATGGCAGCGGGCTTGATGAAGTCGCGATTCACGGTGAAACCACCGTGGCAGAAATTAAAGATGGCGTTATCACCGAATACACACTGACACCGGAAGATTTTGGCGTTAACACTCACCCTCTCAAATCCATTGAAGGGGGTACGCCAGAAGAAAACCGAGAAATCATCACACAGATCCTTCAAGGCAAAGGTACCGAAGCACAACAAAGTGCTGTTGCCGTTAACGTGGCAATGTTACTGCGCCTCTTCGGACAGGAAGATCTGAAAGCCAACACGCAAAAAGCACTGGATGTGATGCGCAGCGGAAAACCTTTCGAACTTGTTCAGCAACTTGCGTCACGGAGCAACTAATGGAAACGGTACTAGCAAAAATTGTTGCGGATAAACGTATTTGGATTGAGGCGCGCAAGGCGGTACAGCCGCTTGAGAGCTTCATCAATGATGTGGTTCCCAGTGATCGCAGCTTTTATGATGCACTGTCAGGAAAACCAGCAAAGTTCATCTTGGAGTGCAAAAAAGCCTCGCCGTCAAAAGGCCTGATACGCGATGATTTCGACTTGGATTACATCGCTAGCGTATACGGCAACCATGCCGCAGCGATTTCTGTCCTGACAGACGAAAAGTACTTTCAAGGTAACTTCGACTTTCTGCCACAAGTCCGCGGTCAGGTGCCTTGCCCCGTTTTGTGTAAAGATTTCATGGTAGACGCTTACCAAGTTTACCTTGCGCGCTTCCATCAAGCCGATGCCATTTTGTTGATGCTGTCTGTGCTGAATGACAACGAATACCGCGAACTGTCAGCACTCGCTCATAAACTTAAACTGGGTGTGCTAACGGAAGTCAGCAACGAAGAAGAACTGGAACGTGCCATTGCGCTAAAAGCGAAAGTGGTTGGCATTAACAATCGCAACTTGCGCGATCTAAGCATCGATTTAAACCGTACCAAGGAACTGTCGCCTCGCCTGCCAGAAGATTGCATTGTGATTTCTGAATCCGGTATCTACACCCACCAGCAAGTACGTGAATTGGCACCGTTTGCAAACGGCTTTTTGATTGGTAGTTCGCTGATGAGTGAAGACGATGTTGAACAAGCAGCTCGACGCGTACTTTATGGCGACAACAAAGTCTGCGGCCTGACTCAACCAGCAGATGCCAAAGCGGCTTATGACTCGTTCGCCAATTATGGCGGCCTGATATTCGTCGAGAAATCTCCGCGTTACGTTGACCTTGAAGCGGCACGCAAAGTCATAGAAGGCGCACCGTTAGATTACGTTGGTGTTTTCCAAAATCACGACGTTGACCATGTGGCAGACACAGCAAAAGCGTTGAAGTTAGCCGCTGTGCAGCTTCATGGTGAAGAAAACAGCGACTACATCGACAAGCTGCGCGAGACATTGCCGAAAGAAACACAAATTTGGAAAGCCCATGGCGTCAGCGACAAAGCGCCGACGCTAGAAGCAGGTGCAGACCGCAATCTGTTGGACAGCCGTATTGGCACACAAAGCGGCGGCACCGGTAAGCAGTTTGATTGGTCGCTGATCCCACAAGATCAACGCGAGACTCTGATGATCGCTGGCGGTCTGTCAGGTGACAACGCCAAAGAAGCCGCAGCACTAGGCTGCGCAGGACTCGACTTCAACTCAGGTGTAGAAAGTACGCCGGGTGTTAAAGATCAACAAAAATTGGACGCTGCATTTTCAGCGCTTAGAGATTACTAAAGGACTGTTATGACTAAGTTGAATGCCTACTTCGGCGAATTTGGTGGTCAGTATGTACCACAGATCCTGGTACCCGCGCTGGACCAGCTAGAACAAGCGTTTATCGATGCACAAAGCGATCCTGAATTTCAGGAAGAATTTATCGGTCTTTTGGAAGAGTATGCAGGTCGCCCTACAGCGCTAACCCTAACGCGTAACTTGACCAAAGGCACCAAAACCAAGCTTTACTTGAAACGTGAAGACCTTCTTCACGGTGGTGCGCACAAAACCAATCAGGTGCTTGGTCAGGCCTTGCTTGCAAAGCGCATGGGTAAGAAAGAAATCATCGCTGAAACAGGCGCAGGTCAGCACGGTGTGGCAACAGCACTTGCATGTGCTCTGCTTGATTTGAAATGCCGTGTATACATGGGCGCAAAAGACGTTGAACGTCAAAGTCCAAACGTGTTTCGCATGAAGCTGATGGGTGCGGAAGTGATTCCAGTACATTCTGGCTCTTCAACACTGAAAGATGCCTGTAACGAAGCATTGCGTGATTGGTCTGCAAGTTATGAAGACGCTCACTACCTGCTCGGCACCGCAGCTGGCCCTCACCCTTTTCCGACTATCGTGCGTGAATTTCAGAAGATGATTGGTGAAGAAACCAAGCAGCAAATTCTAGAAAGAGAAGGCCGTCTGCCTGACCACTTGATCGCCTGTGTCGGTGGCGGCTCAAATGCCATCGGCATGTTCGCTGATTTTATCGAAGATACAGATGTCGGCCTGATTGGCGTGGAACCTGCAGGTTTAGGGCTTGATACAGACCAACATGGCGCTCCACTCAAACACGGCAAGTTGGGCATTTTCTTCGGAATGAAATCCCCGTTGATGCAAGATCCAAACGGTCAGGTTGAAGAGTCTTATTCCATCTCTGCGGGTCTCGACTTTCCATCCGTTGGCCCTCAGCACGCCCATTTGAACGCAATTGGTCGTGCTAACTATGTTGCCATCACCGATGACGAAGCAATGGACGCATTCCAAGAATTGGCCCGTCACGAAGGGATAATTCCTGCGCTGGAATCCGCACACGCCTTAGCCTATGCGCTAAAAATGGCTCGCGAAAACCCAGAAAAAGAACAACTGCTCGTGGTTAACTTGTCCGGTCGTGGTGACAAGGACATCTTCACCGTGCACGACATTTTGAAAGAAAAAGGAGTGATGTAATGGCTGCCACCTTGTCTCACCGCTATGAAGCGATGTTTGAAAAATTAGATGCCAAGGGTGAAGGCGCTTTCGTTCCTTTCGTGACCATTGGCGATCCAACCCCTGAGCAATCTTTAAAGGTGATTGAAACACTGGTTGCAAACGGCGCAGACGCACTTGAACTGGGTATTCCCTTCTCAGATCCACTGGCTGATGGCCCAACCATTCAAGGCGCAGCGATTCGCGCATTGGAGTCAGGCACAACACCTGACAACTGTTTTGATATTCTTCGCCAAGTTCGTGCAAACCATCCAGACATTCCGATGGGTCTGTTGATGTATGCCAACCTCGTGTTCGCAAACGGTATCGACAACTTCTATGCAAAATGTGCCGATTCAGGTGTGGATTCAGTGTTGATTGCTGATGTGCCAGCGGGGGAATCTGAAGAGTTTCGTGTGTCTGCTGCCAAGTATGGCGTTCACGCGATTTTCATCGCACCGCCTAACGCCAACGAAGAAACACTGAAAACCATTTCTGAGCTAGGTGGTGGTTATACCTACCTACTTTCTCGTGCTGGTGTCACTGGCGCAGAAACCAAAGCAGGCAAGCCTATTGATCACCTGATTGATCAGCTATCAGCCTTTGGTGCGCCACGCCCTCTGCTTGGTTTCGGTATTTCCGAACCCGCACAAGTCAAAGAAGCGATTTCTAACGGCGCAGCGGGTGCAATTTCAGGCTCTGCCGTGGTCAAAATTATCGAACGTAATGTTGATGACCATGACAATATGCTTAAAGAATTGGGCGAGTTTGTGGTTAGCATGAAAGCCGCTACCGTTAAATAACCAAACCAAGTACCCACGTTTACTCCCAAGGCCAGCGTTACGCTGGCTTTTTTCTATGTAGAGGCCTTACTCAACACCATTCACGTTTTATCTGCTGTAAGATTTGGGTAAACTTCAAGGTCATATTGAAAGCCCCCTCGCGATTTGCTTTGGGAGGCAAACAAGGACACGTATCTAAATGAAACAGCTCCTCGACTTTATCCCATTAATTATCTTCTTTGCGCTCTACAAGATGTACGACATCTACACGGCAACGGGCGCATTGATTGTGGCGACTATCATCCAAGTAATCTTGACGTGGGTGCTCTATAAGAAAGTAGAGAAAATGCAGATCGTCACGGCAACACTGGTCGCGGTTTTTGGTGGTATGACACTATTTTTCCAAGATGACAATTTCATCAAATGGAAGGTCACCATCGTGTATGTCTTGTTTGCCGCTGGTCTGCTCGTTTCTCAGGTCATGGGGAAACCGCTTATCAAAAGCATGCTGGGTAAAGAAATCACCTTACCCGATGCAGTTTGGCGAAATATCAACAGTGCATGGGTGGCCTTTTTCACTGTACTGGCGGTACTCAATGTCTACGTCGCCTACACCATGCCACTAGATGTGTGGGTGAACTTCAAAGTGTTTGGCCTGATGGCTATTACTTTGATTTATACGTTGGTGACAGGCGTGTATATATACAAACACATGCCAAAAGAAACAGATTCTACCGATTCAAAATAGTTGATCTGGGCGGTGCCTATACGCCCTATTTAGTGAATAAACACCTCATCTCGGAAGTAGTAAGATGTCGGAAACAAACAATTGCCCACGCGGCCAATTATTGCTGCGAACGTTGGCGATGCCTGCTGACACCAATGCCAATGGTGACATTTTTGGTGGCTGGATCATGTCTCAATTAGACTTGGCTGGCGCCATTTTGGCAAAAGAAGTGTCCCATGGGCGTGTCGTCACCGTCTCTGTAGAAGAGATCGTGTTCAAGACACCCGTTTCCGTCGGTGACGTAGTATGTTGTTACGGCGAATGCACTCGTATTGGGCGTACCTCGATGAGTGTTGGACTAGAAGTATGGGTTAAACCCGTTGCAACGGACGGGGTTGGCCAACGCAGAAAAGTCTGCGAGGCAACGTTTAATTATGTGGCGATTGACGGTGAAGGCCGTCCAAGAGCGATAAATAAGTCATAAATCAGACAACATCGTCAGCACGATCCTTTAGCCTTGCATACAATAAGCCGAAGAAAAGTGAAGACGAATTAACACGGGAGAGAAACAAGGATGTGGTACGTCATTTTTTCACAAGATGTTGAAAACAGTTTGCCATTGCGCCTTCAAGTTAGAGAGCAACACTTGGCAAGACTGCGAGATCTTGAATCTCAAGACCGTTTGCTGGTTGCAGGTCCAAACCCTGCTATCGACAGTGAAGACCCAGGCGAAGCAGGTTTTACTGGCTCTACCGTCATCGCAAAGTTCGATAGCCTTGATGATGCAAAAGCTTGGGCAGACGCTGATCCATATATCGAAGCTGGCGTTTATAAAGACGTTATCGTTAAACCTTTCAAGAAAGTGCTGCCAGCCTGATTTTCTGACAGCTAACGCACAGGATCCCGTAATGCGACAATTTTCTACAACAGGACGATTGGCCCTAGCTGGCGCAATGGCTCTGATATTAACGGCTTGTTCTAGCACTTCAGATCTAGAAATTGCTGAGACATTCGCCGAGCAGAGAGCTGATGTTTTGAGCAAAATCGTGCCCGTTACAATGAACGGTTACAATTTGGTTCGCGCAACATCAAACAGCACGGCGATTGAACTGACCTTACTCTATTCAGGCAGTGGCGATGTTGCACCCGAAGCATTGGTCGACAAATTGCTAAAAACCTACTGTGTCGATAATGAAATCTATTCACTATTGGAAATGGGTGTGAGCTATAACCTTTTGTTTCGTGACGCACGTGGGCGTCCAGTATTAGAGCGCTCCATTACGCTTAACGACTGCGCCAAGTCGTCATGATGCTGGTATTATAAGCACACTGATGAATACAAAAAATCCCGCAAAATGCGGGATTTTTTATTGCGCCTAGAGGCTAAAGTTATACCAATCGGATTAAGTAAGCGGTGATAAATTCACGCAGGAAAAATCGTCAAGAGCCAAGAGGAAATTGCAGTAACTCGTTATTCTACTTACAAAATCTCTGACGCAATTATTGCCGATTTTAACCAGCAAGAATACCTGAATACTTATTCCGATTGGTATTATTCATCTATCAACGTAAATCCCAAAATGAAAGACATCACCTTCTCTCTTGGCATTTCGCAAGGTTTGAGTGACCAAACATCATCAATCAGATACAGATTTCCACTGATGAAATCTCCACCAGATAACGCTTCCGCAAACACTTTCACCGCATGACCGTTACTGTAACGCTTTACCGTCAGTCCCCATCGCTCATCATGATAAATCACCTTATGATGACCTGAATCCAATGCGTCTATTCGTTGAAATGCGTCCATGATGCAGCTCCGTCATTTAGTCCTGACGTTTAAAATGCATCACTTTTAGCGCGCTGTCTGTATCAATATCTTCAAATTCAGGTGGATTCTCAAGCCGAGAGACAAACACAAACTGTGGCGCAAACTCTGCCATCTGTTCTTCCAAGAAGCTTGGTTTTACATCTGGTGCATTCACGCAAGCCAACACATCACCACCTTCAGACACTAACTCCGGCAGGCGACGTAAGATTTTTGCGTAATCTTTGGTGAGAACAAAGCTGCCTTTCTGGAACGACGGTGGGTCAATAATCACAAGATCATAAGGCCCATTCTTCTTCACTTTACCCCACGACTTGAAAAGTTCATGACCCAGAAAACTCACTTTGTTCAGATTATGCTGATTCAATTGATGATTTTCTCGGCCTCGGGAAAGCGATGATCTCGCCATGTCCAGATTCACCACTTTATCAGCACCGCCGTCAATAGCAGCAACGGAAAACCCACAGGTATAAGCAAAAAGGTTCAACACGCACTTATGCGCTGCATTTTCCTGCACCCACTGACGGCCAAGACGCATATCCAAGAATAAACCGTTGTTCTGACGTTTACCCAGATCAAGCGTATAGCTCAAGCCATTCTCAACCACATTGATTTGAAACGGCATCTCACCCATCAAGGTTTCCGTTTCGGAGCCTTCACGGTCTCGGTGTTGCACAACGACTGTTTTACCACCTACTTTTCGCCACACATCACTTTGGCAAAATTGGCTCACGCCATCGCGAAGCGCGGTATAAAACTCAGGTTCGTCTTCTTTAAAGATAGCGATTTGCAGAACACCGTTACCAAGCCAATCCGCGGTAATTTGTTCTAAGCCTTCATAGCATCGCCCACGACCATGGAACACGCGTCTAACTTCATCGCCACACGCTGCAATACGATCAGCGATCACTTCAAAAAAGATCTTTAGCGCATCAGGCTTCATCATGGTTTGTTTCCTTTATTTCTTCTGTTGAGATGTTGGAAAGTTCAACAGGAACACCGCTCATCTGAAGGTTATAAAATTCACAGTTACGTCGCGTGCGTGTGCGTGCGACCTTCTTCTTATGCTGACGCCTAATGTTGGCCAGCGCCCAAAGACGTGACTGTTTCAAACTGCGATTTTTATTGCGGGTGTGCTGCATGCATCTCTCCAACGTTCTCCTTCCTTGGAGATCAATGACCTGCTAGTGACAGATCAACTCGATTATTTTTGATTCGGTAATTTAGGCCACAAAAGCGATGATGGCTGTTGCCATTCTTCAGGCAGCGTTGGCCATTGTTCACCCATTGATGGCGGTAACAGAAATTCAAACGCCTCACCTGAGTGACTAAATTGCAACGCATAGGCATGCAGATAGCCGCGGTCGGCACTGGCTCCACCATAGGTGTCATCACCTAAAATTGTTGCACCCACACTCTTTAACGCCACGCGTATTTGATGGGTTTTTCCAGTGTGTGGCTTGCAAAGAAACAAGCGGCGACCTTCGCCACCCGCAGTCGAAAAAAACTGGGTGACGGCAGGGTTATTTTTACTGGTCAGCAGTTTCCACATTGAGCGACGACTTTTCATCATGTCGCCAATAATGGTCCCTTGCTTTTTCGTTGGCTTTTTCGCTGAAACCGCCACATAGAATTTACGCACGGTTTTTTCTGCAAACATCAGCGAAAGTTCAGCGGCTGATTTTTGATGACGACCAAGCAGTAAAAGACCTGATGTCATTTTGTCGAGGCGATGAATCAAATAGAGTTGCTTGTCACCCGTATGCTTCGCCACTTCGGCGAGTAAGGGTTGCTCATTGTCATCTTTGTGGACACTGATCCCTGGGTGCTTATCGATGACCAAAAAGTCTTCATTCTGAAAGACCAGAGTAAACATGCCTAACCCTATAGTTGTGAGTTCGAAAGTCATTGCGAACAAAAAAAACAGCGCCGAGTGTAAACGGAATGGCGGCTAGGGAGAAGTC
The DNA here is from genome assembly GCF_041439165.1 of Enterovibrio sp. FF113. Classification (NCBI taxonomy): domain Bacteria; kingdom Pseudomonadati; phylum Pseudomonadota; class Gammaproteobacteria; order Vibrionales; family Vibrionaceae; genus Enterovibrio; species Enterovibrio sp. FF113. Next base: position 122,552 of record NZ_JBGONO010000010.1, read on the forward strand.
ACGCATCGTATAAAGCCAAAATCCCCAGCAAGGCTAGGGATTTTTTTTAGCTTTATACTCGAGTAACCTTTATTTAAATAGCGGCCAGAAGAACACAAGCGCCATCAAGATAGGACAAACGACACGTACATAGGTTGGCCATACTTTCCAGAACGTGCTGTTTGCCAGTTCTGGATTGCCGTGGCTTAACTCTTCCAACACTTCGTTTCGCTTCCAAATCCATCCTGCAATAAGCGCCATGATCACACCGAGGATTGGTTGCACGTATTCGGTAGTCACGCTGATGACTGTGCCAAACATGCTGCCAAAGTTGAAAATAATCAGGGAGGAGAACAATGCAATTGCACCGCCAACCCACCACACGACGGTTTTACGATCTTTGTCCAACTCTTCTGAGAGACAGGCAACGGGGACTTCAAGCATTGAAATTGAAGAAGTCAGCGCTGCGATCACCATCAAAGCAAAGAATGCGACGCCCACAATCAAGCCTGCGCTGCCCATGGTGTCAAACATGGCTGGAAGTACGCTGAATACCAAGGTATCACCATCCAACAACGCACCGCTTTCGCTGTATATCTGCACGCCGTTTTTCTGCGCCACGAACATCGCTGGCAAAATCAATAGACCCGCGACGAAGGCAACACCCGTGTCCAACAGCGCAACCTGTGCAGCCGTTTTTGGTAAGTTCGCATCTTTACGCAGGTACGAACCATAGACCATCATGGTGCACACACCGATGGACAGAGAGAAGAACGCCTGACCCATTGCGCTCACCATTAAATCTGGTGAGAAATGCGACATATCAGGGACGAGGAACATTTTCAGGCCTTCCATCGCACCGGGTTGAAGCAGGGTGTAGCCCACCATGGCGATAAACAAAACGAAAAGCACTGGCATTAGGCGGGTTGACCACTTTTCAATACCATCCGCAACGCCGTTACGCACGACCAAAACGGTCAACAGCATAAACACGCCCATCAATACCAAGTTACGTGCAATGCCAAACCCTTCTAGCCAAGCCGCTGCGCTATCAAAACCGAAGGCGCTGAGTAACGGGCCAATCAAGAAGCCAAAAAACCAACCGGCAACAATGGCGTAGAAACTCAATATGCCACTCACACCTAGCATGCCTGCAATACCAACGGCAGAACCCAGCAGTTTGTGTTTTGGTGCAACTGAAATAAGGGAGCGTATAGGGTTAGATGCACCGAATCGGCCAATTGTCAGCTCTGCCACCAGCAGTGGATAAGCCAAAATAAAGACCATGACCAAGTATGTGATTAAAAAAACAGCGCCACCATTACTGGCTGCCTGTGTGGGGAAACCCCAAATATTACCGAGACCTACGGCAGAACCTGCCGCTGCCAGAATGAATCCTAATCGGGAGGAAAACTGGGCTCTATTACTGCTTGCCATACACACTCTCTCACTACAAACGATGATGTTGATATCCATACCCAGCGTCTTCTGCCATTCCATGGCACCTCCCCTGCTGGCTTGTAAACTTATTTTTACAGGAGACAGTTGACCCGTTTTCAATACAGGCATGGCAAGTAAACCAGTTTAGGAATAACATTTGAAGCGATAGCGTTATATTTTTCATTTAGCCGACATAAATCTCCAATTTACCCCTCATTTCGATTACTTTATAACCACACTTCGGATACAAAAAATCATCAACTCGCCATCTTTCGTTGACGAGCAGTGCGCAATACTTCGCGTTTGCTAATACGAGACACTAAATACAGTGCATACTGTGTGCGTTCACTCTATATTGGAAGTCGAGTTGGGCTAACTAGATTGATATGGAACAGATTTATCAGATCCTTGTTTGGGCAAGTGTTTTTCTTTATTGGCTGCTAATTGCCGGTGTCACCATACGTGTAGTGTTAAAACGCAGAGCGCTGGGTGTTTCTATCGCCTGGCTGATGATCATCTACATCATTCCTATCGTCGGCGTTATCCTCTATTTATTGTTTGGTGAACTCAACCTTGGCAGGAAGCGGGCTGAACGAGCCAAAGCCATGTTTACCCCTTACCTTAGCTGGCTTGAGACCCTCAATGAATGCGAAGCACATCGCCCGCATCATCATAGTTTTCTCGCTCGGCCTGTTCACGATCTGTGTTTGCGTCGGGCAGGCATCCCTGCGCTGGCTGGCAACCAACTCTCTTTGCTTAGTGAAACCGCTGACATTCTGCGAAATATTGCCTTAGACGTTCAAAAAGCTGAGTCTTCCATCAATATGGTTTTCTACATCTGGCACCCTGGCGGGCATGCTGATGATGTGGCAAATGCCGTGTGTGCTGCGGCAAGACGCGGCGTTACCGTGCGAATATTGCTTGATTCAGCAGGCAGCAAAGCGTTTTTCCGAAGCCACTGGCCGGATGCGATGCGTCAAGCTGGCGTTGAATTGATCGAAGCCTTGGCGGTCAGTCCCGCGCGTATGTTCTTGCGTCGTTTAGACATTCGTCAGCACCGTAAAGTGGTTATCATCGATAACAAGATTGGGTATACCGGCTCAATGAACTTGGTCGATCCTCGTTTTTTCAAACAAAACGCAGGTGTTGGTCAGTGGGTCGATATTATGGTCAAGGTCGATGGCCCTTCTGTTCCGATCCTGAATAGTATTTTTGCGTGGGATTGGGAGTTTGAAACCGGTCTGCGCTACTTGCCTGATTTACCAGAATGTAGCCTCATTGAGCAGCACCAGCATGCAAACCATTCCGTTCAGGTTGCGCCGTCTGGTCCAGGTATGCCGGATGGTATCATTCAGCAAGTGCTTATGCTGGCCATTCATCAGGCAAAAAAGAGCCTGACAATTACGACGCCTTATCTTGTCCCTAGCGAAAGCTTGTTGAGTGCACTTCAAACAACGGCGCAACGCGGCGTTACCGTGAATATCATTATTCCGGCAAAGAATGACAGCTTAATGGTGGATTGGGCGAGCCGATCTTTCTTCAATGACCTGCTTCGTACGGGAATCAATATCTATCGATTCAATGGCGGTTTGCTGCACACAAAATCAGTCATGGTTGATGACAACTTCTGCCTGATGGGTACAGTCAATCTAGACATGCGCAGCCTTTGGCTGAATTTTGAATTAACACTCTGTGTTGACGACCCTGACTTCTGTGAAGACATGTTGGCTTTACAGCAATCTTACATTGAAGACTCTACCAGTGTCAGTTTGGCGGAGTGGTCAAAGCGCTCTATTATCAATCGTCCTATCGAGCAGTTTTTCTACATGTTTAGCCCTTTGCTATAGCAAAAACTTGATCTTCGTTCAGGTTTGATTGTGCTCTTCACCTAACTTAGCCACCTATAAATGATAAGTTAATCATGTTTTTACATTTATTTACAAAGTTTCAGCCGTCGCTATTCTTTGTCTCATGGTTTACATTCGCTTGCCATTCGTTCGCCATCGGCGGAAATGTAGACAAACTCCCTTTACCCCAGTATCAATAATAAGACACTCGTTCACTGTTCTTAAGTATAAATTCTTATATTTCAATCTATTACTTTTAAATAAACCTAAAGCCCCAAGCTGGACCTTCTCAATGAGAGAGTGTCTAGCAGGTTAGACTTATTCTGATTGGCAGAGTTAATATGCTGCCTCTTTCAAAATAATTAAAACAGTGATAATCGTGTATATTCAATCGGAACTCAGTTCTCTATGCCGACTTGTTGCTTTGAAGTCCGAAAAGCGAGCACAAGACTGGCTGGAAAACAAAGGCATTATTTTAAGTTCTGAGCAAGCAATCACCATCATGGCTATTTCGAAGGGAGTCGAATTCCGCCAAGGTGATTTGATGGGCATGCCCTATCTTGCGAGCGAAAAGTCAAAAGTGAGCCGCGTCGTTCAAAGTCTTGTTATGGATGGCTACATTCACCGTCGGGATGACATTCATGACCGACGGTCGAAAGTATTGACCCTGACAGAAAAAGGCCAATCCATGGCTGATCTGTTAAACCAAACAGAAGAGATGAACAAAGAACTGATGAGCGCGCTCTTATCACAAGAAGAGATGTACACCATTCAGATGTCATTGCAGAGAATCGCCAACGCAATGTAGATACCTCAAGCCTGATTACCAATCAGGCTTTTTTTGTTCACACCCACTTATTGACTTTATTTATCAGAGCATTAACACCACTCAGCGATTCATCAGAAACGGATTAACTCCTACCTTTCATCCTAAACCCGAGTAAGCGCGATACATTTATAAGCGCATACTCGACACCATCATATGTGACTAATTACCGCATTTTATACGTGAAAATAGTTTTATTTATGCATCATAGCGTTGCTGACTTTCAGGCTTTTTCTCATGCTTTTCACCTGACTTTTATGCACTCTGTTGTCTACAATAAAATTGCAATTAGGGGATGACGCGCTGAGGGACAACATATGTTGGCAAGACATAGAAATTATCTGTTAAAAGACACCAAACAGCTCCATGCACATGTTCAGGTAATTCCAACTGGGACGATTGAAGTTGAGATAGTAGAAAAGCACCAACGTCACGCTGCGGAGTTCGAGCACCTGCGCTTTGAACGAAGTGGTAGAGTGACAAAATTGGTCGGCAAACATACGTCAAATGGCAAACCCATTCATTGGCAATTACCTCTTGCTAATGATGATGCCAAAGAGCTAGAACACCTCATCGAAGAAGCGGCAGAAGAACTCGAGATATTGATGAGAGACTTGTAATTCTTATAGTAGTAACTATGCCTTTCCGCGCTGCTCATGCAGCGTTTTTTTTGTCTATCCATCACACAAATTTTGAAAGCACCATACATTAATCATTTGTTGCACCTTGTCAGCCTAAGGGTGAATGTACATTTCGAGACACTCTGGTAAAATGCGCAAAAATTCAAATATGAGCATGACGAGAGCCTACTATGCCAATGTATGTTGTGGGACATAAGATCCCCGATTCAGATTCAATCTGCGGTGCCATTGCACTTGCGTACCTGAAAAACCAAATCGATGAGCCAGCAATCGCAGCACGTCTTGGTGAACTGTCTCCCGAGACTGCGTTCATTCTGGAGCGTTTCGGCTTCGAAGCCCCTGAACTGAAGCTTAGCTACGCTGGCGAAGAAGTTTACATCGTCGACCACTCTGAGTTGACTCAAGCCCCAGATGACATCGCTGAAGCAACCATCGTTGGTATTGTTGACCACCACAAACTGGGGGACTTGACGACGTCTACGCCTCTGGAATGCTGGATCCGCCCTGTCGGTTGTTCTAACACGGTCATCAAGATGATGTACGATTTCTTCGGCGTTGCTATCCCGAAAGATATCGCAGGCATCATGCTTTGCGCTATCTTGAGCGACACCGTTATTTTCAAATCGCCAACTTGTACCACCGCAGATATTCGCTGTGTTGAAGATTTGGCTGAGATTGCTGGCATTGAAGATGTTCAAGCGCTGGGCATGGAAATGTTCAACGTGAAATCTGCCGTTGCTGGCACACCTGCACGTGATCTTGTTATGCGTGATTTTAAAGACTTCAACATGAACGGTAATCTGGTTGGTATCGGCCAGTTAGAAGTGGTCGATCTGGCAGTATTTGATGAGATCAAAGCTGAGCTAGAAGCCGATATTGCGGCGCTGAAAGAAGAAGGCGAACGCCACTCTGTGATGCTGCTTCTGACGGACATCATGAAAGAAGGTTCTGAGTTGCTGGTTGTTTCTGACGACATCACCATTATCGAACGTGCATATAGCATCGAAACCGAAAATGGCCGCGTATGGCTTGAAGGTGTTCTTAGCCGCAAGAAACAAGTCGTTCCGCCACTTCAAGACAGCTTTATCTAAGTTTTTTGAGACAAAACATCAAAGGGCGAATCTCGCCCTTTTTTAACACCCTAATTTTGAACGATGTTTTTTATTGTGCATTTCTCTTTCCACTTTTTAGTTAAACATTCAAAGAATCACCATTGATCCATGTCACATAAAAATGCATAATCTGCGCAAATATTCACCAATAGGATAATACTGTGTCAAAAAAGATCATCGCTAAACTGTCGAAGTACACGCCACTTTTCGTTCTTATGAGCGTAACCATTGCATTTACCATGTTCAATGCAATGTACTGGAGCGGCGCATTCTAAGACGCAGTAGCTATATTACTATTGGCCTAAGCGCTCAGTCGTTTAGCGCAATCGCATTGAATATCTGAATTCAAAACCCAAGCCTTGTGCTTGGGTTTTTGTTTTTATGTGTTGAGTACAGAACATCCAATATCAAATTTCAGAAATGAATATTTGATCGTCCCTTCCTTTTCTCCGATACATCAGATTCCCAGCACCCAGAAACAAGAAAACCCGAGCATTTCTGCTCGGGTTTTGAATGTGGCGGTGAGTGAGAGATTCGAACTCTCGATACGTTGCCGTATACACACTTTCCAGGCGTGCTCCTTCAGCCACTCGGACAACTCACCAAATTGTGGTTGGACGTATTCGTCTCAACGGAGCGCTACTATAAATATTTACCCTTTCAGCGTCAATGCTTTGGGCTTTTCGAATCGTTCAAATGTTCAGGGTTTAGACAAAGCGCTGTTTTAACGTTGGTTTAGGCATCACTCTCGGCTCTGTCATCGCCTAACGGAAGCGAAAATCAAGCATGATATTAAATCTTGGCTTCTCTAAACGAGAAAACCCGAGCATTTCTGCTCGGGTTTCGAATGTGGCGGTGAGTGAGAGATTCGAACTCTCGATACGTTGCCGTATACACACTTTCCAGGCGTGCTCCTTCAGCCACTCGGACAACTCACCGTTTTGGTTGGACTTATCGTCTCAACGGGGCGCTACTATAGGGAAGCAGGTCAGTCAGGTCAACGATAAATAACAAAATACGGTGCGAGTGTTTAAGTTTCCATCGGCTTGGTGCGGATTTCACACTGAGCTACGCTTTTTATTCTCGAATTATCACTCGGGCTGATAGAATATTGGCCTAAACAGGACCAGAGAATTACTCATGACTATCTCGCTAGCGCAATTTATCACGGAAAATGGATTAGAGCCTTTTGTATTGTCTGCGACACAAACCGAAGGGTTTATCACCGCAATGGCTGCAGCGCCTAATCTGATCGATCCAAGCGAGTGGCTTGCTTTTATGTGGGGCGGTGAAGAAGAAGCACCGTTCAACAACCATGAACAACTTGAAGCGTACGCCACTATCATTATCGATATGTGGAATCAACAACGTGATGCGCTCCTTTCCAATGAATGGCAATGGCCTGACGTGTGTGCGCTGAGCGACGCTGAAATCGTTAACCAAGCGACGCGTGAATACTGTGAAGGTATGTTGCAAGGCTGGACGCTAGCACGCGATGACTGGGAAACACTCATGCCTGAGGACTCTCAAGAAAACGCACTTCTTGGCGGTGTATTGCTTTCTATTAGTCTTCTGTTCGACCCAGAGTCTGCATTGGCGACCATGGATGAACTAGGCGCTGCGGAACTCGCACAGTTTGAAGAAATCTTCAATGGTATGCCCGTGATGCTGTGCGGCTTGACGATGCGCGCAAACCAAATGGTTGAGCAACAATAATCTCGCCCAATCGACCCTGACATACTGGCTAGCAGTATCGGATGAATAGCAATCATAAAGCGGCCGTGTGCCGCTTTATTTTTCGCGCAGTTTGTCAACATTCCTGATATAGTCCTGCCCCTGTTTTCATCCGCCAATACCCTGGCTTCTAAATACTGGAATTTTCCTGTGACCACACAATCATTCTCTAACCTGCCGTTGAAAGCTGAGTTGCTTTCCACACTTACTGATATTGGCTATACGGAAATGACGCCGATCCAAGCACAGAGCCTTCCTGCCATTCTGGAAGGAAAAGATGTGATTGGTCAGGGTAAAACAGGTTCTGGTAAAACGGCTGCTTTCGGCCTTGGCCTGCTTAATCGCCTGAATGTAAAACGCTTCCGCGTTCAATCGTTGGTCCTGTGTCCAACACGCGAACTCGCGGACCAAGTCGCAATTGAACTACGTAAATTGGCGCGTGGCATTCACAACATCAAAATCCTGACCCTTTGTGGCGGCGTACCAATGGGACCGCAAATCGGCTCTCTAGAACATGGCGCGCACATTATTGTGGGTACACCAGGTCGAATTCTTGATCACCTAGACAAAGGCCGTTTGTCACTTGAAGAAGTGAACACCTTGGTGTTGGATGAAGCTGACAGAATGCTCGAAATGGGCTTCCAACCCGCGTTGGATGCCATTTTCCAAGACGTGCCATCAAACCGTCAAACCTTGTTGTTCAGTGCCACATTCCCGACACAGATCCAGAGCATCAGCCGCCAGATCATGAACGCACCTGTGATGGTGAAAGTGGAATCAAACCACGACAGCAGCAGCATTTCACAGCACTTTTATCAGTGCAACAGCAACAAAGATCGCATGCATGCATTGCAATTGTTGCTGTTAAAACACCAGCCAGAAAGTGCTGTTGTATTCTGCAACACTAAGCGTGAAGTAAAAGACGTTGCCGCAGTGCTTGATAACGAAGGCTTCTCTGTCGTTGCCCTTCACGGTGACTTAGAACAACGTGACCGTGACCAAATGCTACTTAAGTTTGCCAACAAGAGTGTCACCGTCATGGTGGCGACCGATGTTGCAGCTCGTGGTTTGGACATTGAAGCACTTGATGCCGTCATCAACTACGACATGGCTTTTGACACCGAAATACACATTCACCGTATTGGCCGTACTGGTCGTGCGGGAAGCGAAGGCGCAGCCTACACCTTCTTCAATCACGAAGATGGTTACAAGATTGCGCTACTGGAAGACTACTTAAAGCATGATATTAAAGGTGAAGCGCTGCCAGATGATTCGGCGATGACCAATATGCCACGCACACCTATCATGACGACACTGCACATTGAAGCAGGCAAGAAAAACAAAGTCCGCCCAGGCGATATTGTTGGCGCATTGACTGGCGAAAATGGTATCGAAGGCAGCGAAGTTGGCAAAATAAAAGTTACCGATTACCGCTCTTATGTGGCCGTTAAACGCGATGTTGCAAAACGCGCTTTAGACAAGCTGTCATCAGGGAAAATCAAAGGCCGTACTTACCGCGTTTGGCAATTACGTTAATTCACGTAGTCTGTCGACCAATAAAAATGCCGCTCAGTTCATTGTTGAGCGGCATTTTTGTTTGTGATGTTCACACACACCAGAAAGCTGAATGTCTCTCTTGTATCACTTAGTTGGCATGGGAAAATGCCCTGCGATAACGCGCAATTAGCAGCACCACAGGGATATTCATCAAAATCCCGTATAGTAGTGGAGTAAGCGCCAGTTCCGGTTGCTGAAGCTGCACCACAGCAACAAAAATCGCCGTGCCTGCATTTTGAATACCGACTTCGATCGAAAAGGTTTTGGTTAACTTAGCGTCATCGCCAAAACCTTTTGCCACTAACGCACCCAATCCCATACCAAGCAGACAGAGCAGCAATACAGCTAGCGACGCAACAGAAAACAGCTGATAAAACACCTTAGTGTTCGCCGCTAGCGTGATAGCTACAGTGAAAAATAGTGCCCACAGCGCCGTTCGCCCTGCTGCATGGGTGAATTTATCAAACCACGTCGCTATGATAAATCGCTTAAGCAACATCCCCAAAACAACCGGCATCAAAGTCACCGCCACCAATTGAAGAATGGCCGTTTTCACAGGAAGCGTTGCTGCAACGTCAGGCAAGACGATTGGCAGTAACAAGGGCAAACTAAAAGGGATAATCAGACTGCTGATCGCCGTCATCGTTATCGACAGTGCCGAATCTCCACCCGCCAAATGGCTAATTGCGTTTGATGACGCGCCACCGGGAGCCAGTGCTAAAATCCAAAGTCCAACGGCAACAACAGGGGGCAAATTCAGTAGTTGGATCAAGCCATAAGCGATAAGCGGTAACCCAATCAGTTGGGCTGCTAAGCCTGCTGATATCTTGCCGGGAAACTGCAAGACACGCTTAAAATCGGCAAGGGACAATGTCAGACCAACGCAAAACATCATCCAAGCGAGCGCAATCGGAAGACCAATAGTTAACATTGTTTGGCTCATGACCCCGCCTTAATAGAAACGTCCAAATTGGAAAATTCGGATCAAAAAAGGCGAACAGTTCGCTCGCCTTTATACTTAAAATCTCACGTTGTGTTACGCGTTACCTTTGACTTGTAGTTGCAACTCAGCAGCAAAATCAAGCATACGGTTTAGCGGGATCAGTGATTTCACACGAATGGCTTCATCAACAAAGATCTCATGTTCCTCGCCGCCATCGCGCAATGCGGTTTCAATGGCTTTGAGGCCATTCATCGCCATCCAAGGACAGTGTGCACAGCTTCGACATGTTGCACCGGCACCTGCAGTCGGCGCTTCAATCAACGCTTTGTCAGGCACAACTTGCTGCATCTTAAAGAAGATGCCCTTATCGGTTGCCACGATCATTTGCTGTTGCGGTAGCTCTTTCGCTGCTTTAATCAGTTGGCTCGTTGAACCCACAGCATCGGCCAATTGGACAACGCTTGCCGGAGATTCCGGATGCACAAGGATCGCCGCATCAGGATAAACCGCCTTCATATCCCGTAAAGCTTTCGCTGAAAACTCATCATGAACAACGCATTCGCCCTGCCATAACAACATGTCAGCGCCAGTTTTATCGGCGATGTAGGAACCTAAATGACGATCAGGCCCCCAGATGATTTTTTTGCCCTGGTCATCTAAGTGCTCAACAATTTCCAGCGCAATAGACGATGTTACCACCCAGTCAGCACGCGCTTTTACTGCCGCTGATGTATTTGCATATACCACAACAGTGTGGTCAGGGTGCGCGTCACAGAACGCACTGAAGCGGTCTTCAGGACAACCGAGATCCAGTGAACACTCTGCTTTCAGTGTTGGCATGATCACATTTTTTTCTGGGGTCAGAATTTTCGCGCTCTCACCCATGAAGCGCACACCAGCCACCAACAATGTTTTAGCTGGATGCTTGTTGCCGAACTTCGCCATTTCCAGCGAATCACCAACAAATCCGCCTGTTTCTTCAGCCAAAGCTTGAATTTCAGGATCGGTATAATAGTGGGCAATCATAACGGCATCTTTTTCTTTCAGCAGTTGTTTGATGCTCGTGATGTAGTCTGTCTTTTGCAACGCAGACAGGACTTCCGGTTTCGGAGGGAAAGGATATACCGTCTCGGCGGTATTAATAATCTGGCTCATCGACTTACTCAGATTTGCTTGCAATTAGGACATTATACCCAGCTTAACGCCGAGTTTTCACGCTTTATGACGCCAATATTGAACGTGCCATAGGCTATTTATACAAAAAAGCCGACTTAATAAGTCGGCTCTTCAAATACATAAACAAAGACGATTTAGTTCAACTGCTTCTGGGCTTGCTTTGCCGTTGTGGTGCCAGGATATTCACTGACAACAGCGTTGAACAAACTTTTCGCTGTCGCTGTATCGCCTGCTTTTTCAGCAATCATGCCAAGCTTTAACATGGCGTCTGCACGCTTACTCGACTTTTTAGCCTGACTGACAGCAGTGAAATGTTGTTTTGCTGCCGCAAGATCATTCTTAGAAAAATAGAGTTGCCCTAACCAGTAATGTGCATTGGGCTTATAAATCGATTCTGGGTACTTAGTCAAAAACGCATTAAACGCTTCGGTGGCGCCTGCGTAGTTTTTCTCTTTCAGAATGAGATTAACCGCAGCATCGTATTGTGCATTCTCAGACTGATTAGAAGAGTAAGATTCTTTTGACCCAGACTCTTCAGGTTTGGTTGACACCACAGCGGCTGGTTTCGCACTTCTCAGCGTATCAATCTCTCGGTAGAGATCGCGCTGGCGCTCCAACATCTGATTTAATTCGTAACTGTTTCTTTCTACTGTGCCACGCAACTGATCGAGTTCGCCGGCCATTTGGTCTAACTGACGCTGCATATCTAATTGCATCTGATTGCGAGCAGCCAGCATTCGCTCCAAGCGCTCTACAGAGCTACCACTTCCTAACTCGGTCACCGGAGCAGGTGCAGCGGCCACAGGGGCTGCTGCACTCACCAGTAACGCCAGCGAAAGAGCACGCAAAGTGTTACTGTTCATAAGATTTACCTTTAATTAGTAAACCAGAACCGCACGACGGTTCTTCGCGTAAGCTTCTTCACCTTGGCCAAGAACCAAAGGTTTTTCTTCACCGTAGCTTACGAGTGAAATTTGTGATGCTGGAACACCTAGTGCTTGCAGGTACTTAGCCACTGCATTTGCACGACGCTCGCCCAGTGCGATGTTGTACTCAGGTGTACCGCGCTCATCTGCGTGACCTTCAACAACCACTTTGATTTCTGCGTTTGCGCGCAGGAATTCTGCGTGTGCATCAAGCATGTCTTCAAACTGTGGAAGTACTGAATAGTCATCAAAACCGAAGTAAACAGTTTGCGACTGACGCAGTTCGTTGTTACGGATCTCTTGTTCAGTCAGGCTACCTTGACCGCCATCTACTGGTGTTACGATAGTCGTTTCTGAGCCCTTGTTGGTTTCAGAACCAGTGCTATCAGTAGAGCTATCGCTAGAACTACATGCTGCCAGTGTGAACATAGGCAGCGCAACAGCCAAACCCTTAAGTACTTTGTTAAGTTGCATCTTGTTATCCTTTATATCAAATAAGCGCAAATATTATTGGTACGGGGACCATGCTGGGGCTCTCACCCTACCGTTAGTAGCAGGTAAACGTGCTTTAAATCGTCCATCAATGGAAACCAGTGAAAGTACGTTATTACGCCCATAAACTGAGCTGTAAATTACCATGCTGCCGTTTGGTGCAAGGCTCGGTGATTCATCCAACATTGTTTTCGTCAGAATCTCTACCGCTCCCGTTTGCAAATCTTGTTTTGCAATGTTGTAGCCAGAGTCCGATCGGTGAACCATGACGAGGTATCTACCATCCGGAGTAAGTTGACCACCGAGATTTTGGCTGCCTTGCCAAGTCACTCGATTAGTAGAACCATCGGCTAAATTTACTCGATAAATCTGTGGTTTACCACCCCGGTCTGACGTAAAGATCAAAGACTTCCCATCTGGATCCCAGAATGGTTCGGTGTTGTTCGCTCGCCCTTTGGTAATTTGTTCCAATTTACGGGTTTTCAGGTCCATCACATAAAGTTGCAGGCTTCCGGTTTTCGACAAGACTAACGCAAGCTTACTGCCATCCGGAGAGAAGCGCGGCGAGCCATTGTGACGTGGGAATGACGAAATCATCTCACGCTCACCGGTGTAAATATTCATCAAGAAAATCTGCGCTTGACCGTTTTCAAAACTCACATACGCCAGCTGCTTACCATCAGGAGACCATGTAGGAGACATTAATGGTTGCTTCGACCGCAACACCAACAATTCGTTATAGCCGTCGTAGTCGGCAATACGAAGTTGGAACGGGTGCTCTGCTTTGTCATCGATAACAACGTAAGCGATGCGAGTCAGAAACGCGCCTTTTTCACCCGTCAGCTTTTCGTATACTAAATCCGAAATACGGTGTGCATATTGGCGAAGCTGACTGCCTGCAACGGTCTTGCGATTATTGAGAAGAAGGTGATCTTTGGTGAGAACCAATTCGCCACTGGTCGAAAGCCCTTTGCTCTGACCGCCAGTCAATTGACCACGAACCACATCAATAAGCTGATATTCGATCAGATACTTACCATCTGGTGTTGGGCTAATTTTACCCGTCACAAGCGCATCCACACCCATTGCAGTCCAATCGTTAAAATCCACGCTTGCTTCACTGTAAGGTGTTTGAGGCATCTTATCGATCGGAACGGGGCTGAATTTTCCGCTGCGCTGCAAATCCGATGCAATAACAGACGACACGTTAGTTGGCAGCTTTCCTTCGCCTTCCCATTTGAATGGGACAATGGCGATAGGACGTGCTGAATTTACCCCTTCCGTGATAACAAGTTTAAGCTCGGCTTGCGCGGGTTGAATGACCGCAAGCAGTAGCGTAATCGCACCAAAGAATACGCGTTTCAACATGAAGAATCCCTCTTACTCTGGTTTCACGGTCAGCTCAATACTCTGAAGCTGAGCCGCGACATCTTTATCTTCCGGCATTGGGAAGGATGATACTTTCAACACTGCGGTTTTAGTTGCGCGACAAAGAGAGCGATTTCCACCCGCTTCGGTCACATCTAGCAACAAGCCTGTACCAGAAATACGCATTTTCACCACGCATTCCTGCCCTAGCAAACTGTCATCGACCAACAGGTTCTGTTTAATCATTTGGGTATAGATTGCACCATACCTAGCGACTTCATCGCTGAGAAACTGCCCTCGAGCCGAACCACGACTTTCTGATTCAGACTCGAGACCGCTAAAAAGCTCGTTAAGCGCAGCCTCCTGCTCTGCTTGTTTGCGCTTAGCTTCGGCGGCTTTTCGTTCGGCTTCGACACGCGCAGCTTCTGCTTTACGCGCGGCTTCTTCGGCTTTTTTCTGTTCCGCTAGTTTCTGTTTTCGGGCTTCTTCGGCCTTACGAGCCTCTACTTCCGCCTGTTTTTTCTCTGCGAGCTTGCGTTCACGTTCCGCTTCAGCTTGCTGACGCTCTTGCACTGCGCGCTGACGATCAGCTTCTGCTTTTTTGGCTGCTTCTTCCGCTTTACGTTGCTCAGTAACCTGACGCTTACGCTCTGCTTCAGCTGCCGCGGATTTTTCTTTCGCTATACGTGTCGCTTCTGCCGCCTGACGCTGCTCTTCCGCTTCTTTTTTGCGCGCCTCGGCAATGCGTTTACGCTCAGTTTCTGCTTCACGCGTTGCTTTCTCAGCGATCAGTTTTTCAGCTCTGAGTTCGCGAAGGCTTTTCTCTTCCTGCTCGCGTTGTTTTTCAAGCAAGTCCGTTTGCTGCTCAAGGCGGCGTAAACGGTCATCTTCCTGACGTTTTGCTTCATCTCGTTGTTGGCGGATCTTACGGGCTTGTTCACTCACAACACTCGGGTCGATCACCACAGCTTCAATGTTTTGTCCTGGCGATTGGTGAGACACCGTAGTCAGATCAGCGCCCCATAACAAACCACCTAAAAGCGCTGCGTGTAGCAGCACGGATATGACCGTCGAGCCCGCATATCCTTTATTTTCGTTATTCTTCATTCAGTTTCTCATTTTACGAATCAAGCGGTTCGGTCATAAGCCCCACAGATGAGACTCCCGCCTGATTCAACGCATCCAGTGTTAGAATGATTTCTGAATAAGGTACGCGTCCGTCCCCTCCTACAAGCACAGGAGATTTAGGATTGATTTCCAGTTCAGCTTTTACGCGCACCAACAAATCTTGTAGTGAAAGGCCGTGTTCCATATCGCCATTGTTCACACTCAAGCCAAGACCACCGTTCTGATCGACTTCTACAATAATGAAAGCACCGCTGTCAGCATCTTCTGCAAGATCAGCGGCGGTTTTAGCCGTTGAAGTCTGCGGCAATTCAACGTCCACGCCCTGTGTCACGAATGGCGCTGTCACCATAAAGATAATGAGCAACACCAACATAACATCGATGTAAGGCACCACGTTGATTTCAGCGGTCAGCTTCCTACGCTTAGGTTGATAAGCCATGGCTTACTCCTTGGGTGCCGCGAACGCTTGGCGGTGCAAAATGCTAGAAAACTCTTCCATGAAATTCACGTAGTTGTTCTCAAGCTTGCCGACTTTCGTTGTCAATCGGTTATATGCCATGACCGCAGGAATGGCCGCAAACAAGCCCATCGCTGTTGCTACCAATGCTTCTGCAATGCCAGGGGCAACCATCGCTAAGGTCGCTTGTTTCACCGCACCCAGCGCGATAAATGCATGCATGATGCCCCAAACCGTGCCAAACAAACCGATGTAAGGGCTTATTGAGCCCACTGTGGCCAAAAAGGGTAGATTGGTTTCTAGCGATTCCACTTCTTTTGACAAAGAAACACGCATCGCACGAGACGTCCCTTCCATGACCGCATCAGGCACTTTGCCATTACTGCGGTGCAAACGCGCAAACTCTTTAAAACCGGAGTAGAAAACTTGCTCACTACCGGTCAACGAATCCTTACGTGCTTGAACCTCTTGAAAGAGTTGTGATAAATCCATGCCCGACCAAAAGCGGTCTTCAAAGCGCTCGGCTTTGGTTTCGGCTTGGGAAAGCACTTGAGAACGTTTGATGATCATTGCCCATGACATAATAGACATGCCTAGCAGAACCAACATCACTGCTTTTACCAGCAGGCTGGCCTGTAAGAACAGATCAAGAATTGACAGTTCAGCGCTCACTTAAAATCTCCGATTGAATCGATATAGGGATGGATTTTGGTTTCATTTTCTCAGGGTCGATACAGGCTACCTTAACGGTGGCCCGACACAACACGTCGCCATTTGAATTTACTAAATCCTGACAGAATGTCATGCTGACTCGACGTAGCTCTGACACCGTTGTTTGAACGGTAAGCGCTTCATCCAGTGTTGCGCCTTTGAAAAAGTCCATATCTAGGTGGCGAACAACAAATGCAGTGCGTTCTTCAAACAGCGTCAGTTGGTTGACACCAATACTGCGCAATAGTTCGGTTCTGGCACGCTCGAAGTATTTGATATAATTCGCATGATAAACCAGTCCACCCGTATCAGTGTCCTCGTAATACACCCGAATTGGCCAGCAGAATGGAGTGTGATTGCTCATCCTGATAATTACCTGAAATCCATCATTAGGTTTAGCGAAATACTATAACTGACTTGCTCAAGGTATTGAAAGCACGATGCAACGAAGCAGGTCACGAATGGCGTAAATATACCCAAGCAACCACAATATGTCGCTTTCACCGCGGCTCATCACGGTATTTTAGATTGATTGGATACAAAACAGCCCGGCGCTTTTGCAACCGGGCTGTTTGGGGATTGAGTTGTTTTCAATTAGAAAAAGGCACTTGTCAGCATCACGACCATCACTAACCACGCCAAAGCTGGGAAGAAAAAGATCTGCCATAGCCAAAAACGTGGTTTGAACCCCATACCATGAATAAATCCAGTACACGTTGCCCAAATCAGAGCCGGTGCGTTGGCAGCGTGAAAACCACCAATTTTGTCAGCAAAGGATTGCGGGTCCCAGATCACCAGTCCCGCACACGTTAGCGCAAGCACCAACGAAAACAACATCAAGACACGCTTATGAAGACGGTCATAAATACCGTCTAACATAGTCGTGAATTTAGTCTTCACTGTCGTGGTCCATGGCTTCAGTTTGTTCTAACCAAAGCGCATTGATAATACCGAACGAGCACGCCAGCAATACACCTAGAATCCAAGCGAAATACCACATGGTTGACTCCTTCTCTTAATACAGTGAGGTTTTGTTGTCTTCGATGAACTTTTCATCCAGACGACCAAACATTTTGTAATAACACCAAATGGTGTAAGCAAGAATGATTGGCACCATCACAAAGGCAACGCCTGTCATGATATTCAGCGTCAGCTCACTCGAGGTTGCATCCCACATGGTCAAGCTGTGCGAAGGCACGAGGCTTGATGGCATCACGAATGGGAACATCGCAAAGCCAGCCGTCAGGATCACGCCTGCAATCGCCAGACTTGAGAACAAGAAGGCAAAACCACCGCGCTCAAGACGAGAGCACAATGCAACCAACAACGGCATGAACACACCCAGCGCAGGCGCAGCCCAAAGTGCGGGGTAAGCATCAAAGTTATTGAACAACGCACCGGCCATTGTCACCACCTCTTTGTTAAGAGGATTAGACGTCGCATTCGTGACGATTTCACTGGTGATAACGAAGCCATCAATGCTTTGCGCCCACACGCCTGCCAGAGCAAAACACGCTGCGGTAAGCACCGCTGAGATTTGCGCCACGTTACGTGAACGAGTGTGCAACACATCGGTGGTTTTCATCTGCAAGTAAGTCGCACCTTGGGTGACGATCATAAACAAGCTAACTAGGCCACACAGAATGGCGAACGGGTTCAACAAACCGAAGAAACCGCCTCTGTAGGTTGGGATCAAGAACTCGCTCAGTTCAAACGGCACACCTTGAAGCAGGTTACCGAATGCAACACCGAAGATAATCGGCGGAACGAAGCTACCAATGAAAATGCCCCAGTCCCACGTATTACGCCAGCGTGGGTCTTCGATTTTAGAGCGGTAATCGAAACCAATAGGACGGAACCACAGTGCCGCCAATGTCAGCATCATGGCAAGATAAAAGCCAGAGAACGACACGGCATAAACCAGAGGCCATGCTGCAAACAACGCACCACCCGCGGTAACCAACCAAACTTGGTTGCCATCCCAGTGTGGCGCAATCGAGTTAATCATCACTCGACGTTGAGTATCCGTTTTACCAATAACAGGCAACAAGGCACCCACACCCATGTCGAAGCCATCAGTCACCGCGAAGCCGATCAGAAGAACACCGATCAACAACCACCAGATTAAACGTAAAATTTCGTATTCAAACATCGCTCAATCTCTCCTTATGCTTCAAGTTGACGCGCAAGATCCGTTTCCGGCGACTTTTGCTGTTCAAAGTGATATCGACCCGTTTTCAGGCTACTTGGTCCCAGTCGAGCAAACTTAACCATCAAGTAAACTTCAGCGATCAGGAATGCCGTGTAAAGCAGCACAATCGCAACCAACGAGGTAATGATTTCTGACGCTGGCAGATTTGATGCCGCCATATGAACAGGAAGGATTTCACCCACTGCCCATGGCTGACGGCCATATTCAGCAACGAACCAACCGGCTTCTGACGCAATCCACGGCAAAGGAATAGAGAAGAGTGCCGCTTTCAATACCCAAGGTTTCTGGTCAATCTTCTGACGACAGGTTTGAATGAATGCCATACCGAACACGAACAACATGATAAAGCCACATGCCACCATGATACGGAAACTCCAGAACAAAGGAGCAACCTGAGGAATCGACTCTTTCGCTGCCAGTTTGATTTGCGCTTCAGTCGCATCCACAACGTTGTCAGTGTGTTCTTTCAACAGAAG
Source organism: Enterovibrio sp. FF113 (assembly GCF_041439165.1). Taxonomy (NCBI): domain Bacteria; kingdom Pseudomonadati; phylum Pseudomonadota; class Gammaproteobacteria; order Vibrionales; family Vibrionaceae; genus Enterovibrio; species Enterovibrio sp. FF113. The sequence continues at coordinate 141,577 of NZ_JBGONO010000010.1, forward strand.
GCCAAAACCTAGGTCTTTCTTCACGTCGTCGAACGCTGCAATGTTCTCAGGTGTTTTTTCACCCGCACGCAATTTTTCCAACAAGCCGTATGCAATCATACCGTTACGAATACGTGCTTCATGCTCATCAACGATGTCATGAAGACCTGTCACTTGCTTGTCTAAAGATCGCGTCGCAATGATACCCATGACGTATGGGATCTTGATGGCGTAATCCGTTTCCATCGTCTCTTGGTTCGGGAAACCAAACACGGTGAACGCAGCAGGTGCCGGCTCTGTGTGCCATTCGGCTTCAATCGCCGCAAGTTTCACTTTCTGAACATCACCTAGCTCATAGCCAGATTCATCGCCCAGAACGATAGTAGACAGAATACCTGCGATACCAAACGACGCTGCGATAGCAAACGAACGACGTGCAAACGCAATGTCACGGCCTTTAAGCAGATAGTACGCACTGATACCAAGAACAAACATTGCACCCGTGGTGTAGCCAGCCGCGACGGTGTGAACGAACTTAACCTGAGCAACAGGGTTAAGTACGACTTCCGCAAAGCTGACCATTTCCATACGCATGCTTTCAAAATTGAATTCAGCACCCACTGGGTTTTGCATCCAGCCATTTGCAACCAGAATCCAAAGCGCAGAGAAGTTAGAACCAATAGCCATTAACCAAGTAACTGCAAGGTGTTGGCGCTTTGTGAGGCGATCCCAGCCGAAGAAGAACATGCCGACAAGAGTGGATTCTAGGAAGAACGCCATCAGTGCTTCGATCGCTAACGGAGCCCCGAAGATATCCCCAACATAATGAGAGTAGTACGCCCAGTTGGTACCGAATTGGAACTCCATGGTCAGGCCAGTGGCGACACCCAACGCGAAGTTAATACCAAAAAGCTTACCCCAGAACTTGGTCATGTCCTTGTAGATTTGCTTGTTAGTCATGACATACAACGACTCCATGATGGCAAGCAAAAACGCCATACCCAAAGTCAGTGGTACGAATAAAAAGTGATACATCGCGGTAAGGGCAAACTGGAACCGCGACAGATCCACAATATCAGTTAACATGGTAACTCCTTCCTCGTCAGGCTGACTGACGCGCGATACTTTCGTATCGATAAGTAAATGCTAAAACACATGCACGCCTTGCTGGGCGTACTTAACCGAGCTTACTTACGGGAGCCGCGTGAACGACTCGCCTATTTTTTGTTGCATATATGTTCCACACTGGTTAGGATATTGTTAAGCAACTCCTAATATAGTGATGGCTAATACTAAACATTATGGGAGGCAGCTTCAAAGTATTTGGGCCTCTAACACTTTGACTGCTGTCAAAGTAATCAATTATTGACCTCAAAATTTGCCAATAGTTAGATCTTGATCATTTTCGGTCTTCATTTCGCGCTATTACCAATCACTTCTAGCACGATATTTACGCGCCAGTATGAGTATGCATCAGTTATTCAGAAATGGAAAAGGCCAGCATCAATGCTGGCCTCAGAGTAATATTTCACTGTTTTTTAGCTTATTCAGGCATATCAAAACCAAAGTGCAGGTAGGCACGTTGGCTAGCAATCCGTCCACGCGGTGTGCGTTGAAGATACCCCTGCTGAATCAAATAAGGTTCAAGCACGTCTTCAATGGTGTCTTTCACTTCACCAATCGCAGCGGCAAGGTTATCAAGACCAACTGGGCCACCATCAAACTTCTCAATAATGGCTTTGAGTAACTTGCGGTCCATGTAATCAAAGCCTTGGTTATCGACATCCAACATATCGAGCGCCTTCGACGCCACATCAGCATTGATTTCCCCGTCAGCTTTTACTTCCGCATAATCACGAACACGCCTTAGCAAGCGGTTAGCAATACGCGGTGTTCCTCGTGCACGTTTAGCAATTTCTAACGCGCCCTCTTCATCAATCACAAGATTCAGACAATTTGCACTGCGCAGCACAATACCTTTGAGATCGGCAACATTGTAATACTCAAGACGTTGGGTAATACCAAATCGATCACGTAAAGGCGACGTGAGCGAGCCTGCTCGTGTCGTCGCACCTACCAAGGTGAAAGGCGGTAAATCAATTTTGATGGAGCGAGCAGCGGGGCCCTCACCAATCATGATATCCAATTGGTAGTCTTCCATCGCGGGGTACAGTATTTCTTCCACCACGGGGCTTAGACGGTGAATTTCATCAATAAACAACACGTCATGAGGCTCAAGATTGGTCAGCAGTGCTGCCAAATCCCCGGCTTTTTCTAACACAGGGCCTGATGTGGTGCGAATACTCACATCCATTTCATTCGCCACGATGTTGGCTAATGTGGTTTTTCCGAGTCCCGGTGGACCAAAAATCAACAGATGATCGAGGGCTTCTTCACGCTTTCTTGCTGCATGAATAAAGATCTCCATTTGGCTACGAACATGATCCTGACCTTTGTAGTCCGCCAGCATTTTTGGGCGAATAGCTCGGTCAATAACGTCGTCTTCTCGCATCGGAGGGACAACGCCAGTTAAGCGGTCTGCTTCAATCATTCAACAAAGCTCCATTAGACCATTGAGCGCAGCGCATCACGAATAATCGCCTCGCTTTTCATGCCATCTTGCGCAACCTGTTTAACCACTTTCTCTGCTTGAGCTGCTTTATAACCCAAGGCAATCAGCGCGCTCATGGCTTCCTCTTTAGGGTTGTTCGAACCAGCCATGCCAGAATCTGTGCTATTTGTACGACGCGAAGCAGCATCAGCATGCGGCGTTAATAAGTCGAACGCATGCCAGTTCTTGAGGCGATCACGCATCTCAATAACCAAACGTTCTGCGGTTTTCTTGCCCACACCCGGAATTTTCACCAAGGTCGACACATCTTCGCGCTCCACACTATCCACAAATTGCGTCGCCGTCATGCCGGACAAAATGGCTAAGCCAAGTTTAGGACCAACGCCGTTAGCTTTGATCACTTCACGGAACAAGGCACGCTCAACCGTAGTATTAAAGCCGTAAAGCAATTGCGCATCTTCACGCACAACAAAATGGGTATAAACAATGGCTTCTTCACCTGCATCAGGAAGTTCATAGAAGCAACTCATCGGCATACTGACTTCATAGCCAATGCCGTTTACTTCTAAAAGGATTTCAGGGGGTTGTTTTTCAAGCAGGATTCCGCGTAATCGACCAATCACAGTGTGGACTCGTATTTTTGGTGTTAATTGCCGTTAGGATAATAAACAACTGGATAGATATCCAGTTTTAATCCTTGAGCGCCAACAGAATTGCCAGCGCGATCAAGCCAAATTCACCAGCCGCATTGTCCACTTAATGAAGTAAGCCAGCAGAGAAACACTGGCGACACCCATCAGCCATAAGCCGATAAACCAAAGCAATGAGGTGGTTTGTTTACTCATGGTATCCCTCGTCTGCTTTCACTTTCCCACGGAACACCCAGTACGAGTACGCGGTATAAATCATGATGATAGGCAGCAAAAATGCCGCGCCAGCAAACAAGAACTTGAGGCTATTTTCAGGCGCTGCCGCCTCCCATAGCGTAAAGGCCCTTGGCACCATATAGGGGAAAATACTGATGGCAAAACCTGCGAATGCCATGAGGTAAATGATCAAAGTCCAACAGTAGGCGCTGAGCGGTTTTTCGCTGTGCAGCGAGCGCCACAGCTTAAACGCCGCAAACGCTGAGATGATGGGGATCAGGAAAAATGCAGCCGCATTGGGGAAGGTAAACCATCGTGCAGCAATCTCTTGAGAGATAAACGGGAGCCAAATGCTGACGACCCCAACCGAGCCAAGAAATGCCAAGGTCAGTTGTTTGCATCGCGCATACAGTTTCTGTTCAATGGAGCCTGACGTTTTAATCAAAAGCCAACATCCGCCCAGTAAGGTATAACCAAAGGTCACGGCGACACCGCAAAATACGGTGAAGGGGGTTAGCCAATCAAACCAACCGCCCGCATATTGCCGCCCCTCTACGCTGATGCCCTGCAATAACGCACCGAGAATCATGCCTTGAGAGAAGGTCGCCACGAACGAGCCGCCAAAGAACGACCAATCCCACAAATACCTTCCTGCTTTTGTTCGGTAGCGATATTCAAAGGCGACCCCACGAAAGATCAGCCCTATCAACATGGCTATGATGGGGGCGTACACCGCGGGCATAATGACAGAGTAAGCAAGGGGGAACACGGCAAACAGGCCGCCTCCCCCCAGCACTAACCATGTTTCATTGCCATCCCAGATGGGTGCAATGGAATTCATAGCGGCATCTTTTTCTGAATCGTTCAGTGTGGGAAATAATATGCCCACACCCAAATCGAATCCATCCAAGATGACGTAGAGAAGAACAGCGATGGCGATAATGCCAGCCCAAAGTAATGCATAATCCATTATCTCTCCCCTCCTGATTGTGGATCCTCAGGCCCCAGCGAAGCAGCGATAGGATTCCCGTCTTTGTCCTTTCCTAGTTGCCCGTGTGACAACCTCGTCACCACACGTACATCCATGTCTTGCTCATATTTGCTTGGAGATTTGCGCATGAGTTTGAGTAAGTAGTAGATACCCGCACCAAATATCGCGAAATACACCACCACAAACACCGCCAACGACGCACCGACGGCACTGGCATCAATCGGAGACACAGATTCTGCCGTGGTGAGCAGTCCATAAACGGTGTAAGGCTGACGCCCGACTTCGGTGGTGATCCACCCTGACAGGATCGCTACAAACCCGCACGGCGCACTCCATATACAGAGTTTCAAAAACCAAGGCGTTTCATACAAGGTTTTCTTGCGTCTCAACCACACCGAAATCACGCCAATAGTCAGCATCAAAAAGCCAATTGCCACCATGATGCGAAAGCTCCAAAAGACGATAGCCACAGGCGGTCTCTCCTCTTTGGGTACTGACTTCAGCCCTTTGATTTCACCGTCGACTTTGTGTGTAAGAATAAGGCTGCCGAGGTAAGGAATCGCGACTTTGTAATCGATGGTTTCTGTTTCTTCATTAGGAAGACCAAATAGAATCAGCGGCGCACCTTTTTGTGTCTCGAAATGGCCTTCCATCGCTGCCACTTTCATTGGCTGATGCTCAAGCGTATTTAGACCGTGCAAATCACCAGCAACGATTTGGATCGGTGTCACCAAAACCGCCATCCACATACCCATGGAAAAACTGATACGCGCCAATTCATTGTGCGGCGCTTTCAATAAATGCCACGCACCCACACCCGCGACAACAAAGGCTGTCGTTAAATACGCGGCGATAACCATGTGAACTAAACGATACGGAAAGGAAGGGTTGAAAATCACCTCATACCAAGAGGTCACAACGAATTGGCCCAGCTCGTTATAGGCAAATCCAGCTGGCGTTTGCATCCAGCTGTTCACTGCCAGAATCCATGTCGCTGACAGTAATGTGCCGAAAGCGACAGTGGCGGTCGCCAGAAAGTGCAGCTTTTCCCCCACCCGATTTCGACCAAATAACATGATGCCGAGAAATCCCGCTTCCAAGAAGAATGCCGTTAGCACTTCATACCCCATTAAGGGGCCGAGCACTGGGCCAGTTTTGTCAGAGAATACGCCCCAGTTGGTGCCGAATTGATAGCTCATGACAATGCCGCTGACGACCCCCATGCCGAAGGTCACCGCGAAAATCTTTGTCCAATATTTTGATAGTTCGAGATATTGGTGGTCGCGTGTTTTTAGGTGCAGCGCTTCAAGCACAGTGATGTAACTGGCAAGCCCAATGGAAAAGGCGGGGAAGATGATGTGAAAGGACACAGTAAATGCGAATTGTATCCGAGCAAGGTCTATCGCGAGTTCTGACATTCTCGCCTCCTAAATCTGTGTCATAGGGGGACACGGTTCTAGGTTTTAACGGGGTTAACCGCGTTCACGATCACTAAACATCAAATTTAATGACGTCGTTATCAGTAGAGTCTCAATCAGTATTCGTGGTAATAACAGGCCTGTATCGTGCTCTAATCTAGAAAGGGGGGCGGGAAAATAAAAAAAGGCAGGGTACAAACCCTACCTTTTGCATTACCGAAAACGTCACGCTTAGAACACACAGTGCTTTGCGAAATCTGTTGCTTCATTGGCGGACCAATCGCCTTTTGGTTTTTCTTTTAGCTCTTTGCACCAATCATCACTGCCAACTTCCGGCGAACAACCCGCTACAAAAAATACGACCGCTAACATAGCGAACATTTTCTTCATGTTACTTTCCTTGTATTTCATCTTAACGTTTCGTGAACAGTGATGACGAGTCACCACTAATTTATCGTGTGCCAATGCGGGAATAAACCAACGCTGCACGCCCTTCGCTACTGCAAGACTCAATAAGATACAACAAAGTCACGGCAATGCATTCTGGCGCATATCTCATTGCGAAAAAGTCACCATTACTGTCCATCACAATACTGAGTTCAGCTAGCTCGCAGACTGCGATATCACATTCGCTTCTGAGGCAAAAAGTTGCAGCGACGCAAACTCGCGGTACAAGGCGTTAGTTTCCATTAACTCTTGATGAGAACCACTTGCTACCAACTGCCCATCATCGAGTACCAAAATACGGTCAGCATTCACCACGGTAGCGAGGCGGTGAGCAATCACTAACGAAGTCTTCCCATCCATCAATGTATCCAACGCTTGTTTGACCTGATGTTCACTGACGGCATCCAGTGCGCTGGTTGCTTCATCCAACAGCAAAATAGGACGGTCTGCCAAGATAGCGCGAGCAATCGAAATGCGCTGTTTCTGTCCACCAGACAAACGCATACCCCGTTCACCCAATTCCGTTTGGTAACCGTGAGGTAAGGCTTCAATGAATTCATGAGCACGTGCCGCTTTGCACGCTTCAATCACTTTGTCTTCACTCGCCTCTGGCGCGCCATAGCGCACGTTTTCTAATACGTTAGTTGCGAAGATCACTGACTCTTGTGGCACCAATGCAAACTGATCACGAAGCGTTTTTAACGACATATCTTTGATGGGAACGCCATCTAACAAGGTTTGACCTTGTTGAATGTCGAAAAAGCGCTGAAGCAAAGTAAACACTGAGCTTTTCCCTGCCCCACTCGCCCCAACTAAGGCGACTCGCTCACCGGCTTTTACATCGAACGATAGCGACGAAAAGACAGGGAGATTGTCATCACCCGGGTAAGTAAATGAAACATCAGAGAAGCTCACGTTGCCTTTCGAATGAGCGGGGAAATCGACGGGTGATTCTGGGTCTTGAATATCCGATTGCATGCGCGACAGCTCTATCAAGCGCTCCGTTGCGCCCGCTGCACGTTGAATATCGCCAATGACTTCACTGATGGTGGCCACGCCCCCTGCGACCAGCAAGGCATAAAACATGAAGGCGGATAGCTGGCCCGCCGTCAGCGAACCATCCAGTACGTTTAATGCCCCAACCCAAGTCACAAGAATGATCGCGACAATACTGAGCAGTACCACAGAAGCCATTAACGAGGCGCGGTAGCGGATACGCAACTTCGCTGCGCCCATGACAGCTTCAACGCGAGAGCTAAAGTGCATAGAGTCGGCCTCTTCATGGCCGTAAGATTGAACCGTACGTATTTCGTGAAGGGTCTCATCAACGTGCGAGCCGAGATCAGCCACTTTGTCTTGGCTGACTCTGGCTAACTGGCGCACTTTACGCCCCAACACCCCAATAGGAACCAGCACGACAGGCACAGCAAGCAGCACTAATCCTGTTAGCGTCAAGCTAGTGACCGCCATCATGATCAAGCCACCTGTGACTGATACGGCCGAGCGCAATGCCATCGACAAACTCGACCCAACAACGGTTTGCAGCAAAGTGGTATCCGCTGTAAAACGGCTAATAACCTCTCCGGTTCGCTCTTTGGCGTAAAACGTCGGAGATAAATGCAGAAGTTGTTGATAGACCTTAATGCGAATATCCGCACTGACTCGCTCACCCAACCAACTCATAAGATAAAAACGAAAGAAAGTGGCAATGCCGCTCACAAAGGTGATAGCAAGGATCACCAACATCATCTGATCAAGGCGAGATGCATTGCCCGTCAGGAACCCATCATCAACAATGAGCTTGACGCCTTGACCTAGCGCAAGCCAGCTGAGGGATCCGAGCATGAGGAAGATGATCGCGCCAATGACACGCGAACGATACGGCGCAAGAAAGCTCGCAATCCATGTCAAAACAGAACGCGTACTTTGAGGGGATGATAAATTGGACGTTGGCACGGCGAGTCCTTTCTACGAATGATTGGCTTACTATACCCAAACTCCCTGAATATACCCAAGAAACCTGAAGATGCGCGCCGAACACTTCCTACTTTGAGCCCCAATCTAGCGCTGTCGCAGGAATGCTTAACGTCACTTAACGGCGCAATTGATGGGCGAGAACGATCTTCGACACTTTGTCGTTCGAGAACCAATAAACGATACCGTTTTCTTTATCCACTAAATACCTCTTCGATTTACTGGTTCTAAGGGTACGCTCGACCTTGTTTCTACTCTCTCCGATAGACAAGTAATTCGCGTCTTTATATCTACGATCAAAAATGATGATGGATCTTACTTTTCCGTCTGAATGATTAACCGTTGCATCGAATTGTTTGTAGCGATATTTCGTGAAGCCATCTAACTCGACCACCCGAGCCGCTTTACCGTGATGGTATTTTAACGATTGTAGCGTCGAGTGTCCGACTTTTATGTTCTTATATTCGGAGTCGTAATTCATCACGTCATCAGACGCGTAAACAGAGAGTGAGGAAACGAAGAGAAGGAAGAGTGCGAGTAGAGAAGTAATAAATTTGAGCATTTTCTTGTCCCTAAGTGTCTGCCACTAAACAAACGTCAAAGGGACAAGTGAAACATTTTTACTAATAAAAACCGATTCTTATAAAATGCCATGCTATCAACATCACTGAAAACTCTATATTGTTACAACGTTTGCCTCCAATCAATCCACTTGCTCTTGATCACCATTGCGTGATTGGTAAAGCAAGAAAGCAGCGGACAACCAGACTAAACACGCCATCACAAACAGCGTACCACCGTCATTACCTACAACTTCACCTACTTCATTAAACGCAGGCTGCACAACGCCAATTGGCGTGAACAGGTGAAAGAAAATTGCGCCCGTCATGGTACCTACAGCCATTAACGCGCCTAATGCATGCAGGCGAGTGAAAAGTAAAATAGATGCGATAAGTTCCGCAATACCTACCATGTACGCACCGTATTTTCCAAACCAAGCCAATCCGGACCATTCGCCCAATGTGCCAAAGATAAAGGTCGTTTCCGGCGAGCCCGTAAACTTAAAGAACAGCGATTGCACAAACACAAATGCGATGAAGATGCACAGCACCCACTTGAATATTTTCATATCGTAAACCTGATAAAACGTTGAAACGGTTAACCTAACGATAGAAAAGAAACAGCAATGTGCCAGTCATTGAAAGAGGATTCTCATCAAACACGCAATACTCTAGTGCCTGAGAAATCAATTTAATAGCAAAGGATTGGTTTTTATACCTGAGTAAAGCAGGGTTCATCAAGACAGGACATATGAGGCAAAGAAGGCAGCCAAATGGCCGCCTTCTCTTTTCTTGAACTAAAACTAGAACTAGAACTTAACGATACCGCCCTCGCCTTGCGCTTTTGGCTTTGCCTGCCATTGCCACCAGCGTGTGGTTGGTGTGAGCATGACAAATGGCAACCGCCAATGCATCGGCGGCATCAGCTTGAGGCGTTGAGGACAATTTCAGCATGTGAACCACCATGTGTTGCACTTGCTTCTTGTCAGCGCCGCCATTGCCAACCACAGATTGCTTAATCAAGCGTGCGGCGTACTCGCTGACAGGTAATCCACCGTTTACTGCCGCGACAATCGCACTGCCTCGTGCTTGACCGAGTTTTAAAGCGGAATCTGCATTTCGCGCCATAAATACTTGCTCGATAGCAAAGGTATCAGGCTGAAACTGAGTGATCACTTCGCTTACACCCGCGTAAATCTGGCCTAAACGTCCGGCCAAATCTTCAGATTCTGTTCGGATACAACCACTACCTAGGTATTCAAGGTTGCGTCCTTGTTGGCGGATCACGCCGTAGCCTGTGATCCGCGAGCCCGGGTCAATCCCGAGAATAATAGCCACGTATACTTATTCCAATGTTGCTGCGACTTCGTCAGAAATTTCACCGTTGTGGTAAACCTCTTGAACGTCGTCCAAATCTTCTAGCGCATCGATAAGACGAAGCAGTTTAGGTGCCGTCGTTTCATCTAATTCAGCCTTCGTCGAAGGAACCAGCGTGACTTCGGCGTTTTGTGCCTCAAAGCCCGCGCCATCCAAAGCATCTTTAACCGAGCCAAAGTCGACAGGTGTCGTGAATACGTCAATCGAGCCATCTTCGTGGGTTTCAACATCGTCAGCACCGCCTTCCAGCGCCGCTTCCATGACTTCATCTTCATCTAAACCCGACGCATAGGAAATCACGCCTTTTTTATCGAACAAGTAATTGACGCTGCCATCAGTACCCAAATTACCACCTGATTTTGAAAACGCGTGGCGTACTCCCGATACCGTGCGATTACGGTTATCTGTCATACACTCAACCATCACGGCCGTACCTGCAGGGCCATAACCTTCATAGATGACGGTTTCCATGCCTTCGTCACCTTCACCGCCTGCACCACGCGTCACAGCACGATTTACAGTATCGCGAGTCATGTTGTTCGATAGCGCTTTATCAATCGCCGCGCGGAGGCGTGGGTTGTTTTCAGGCTCTGCGCCGCCTTCTTTCGCAGCAACGGTAATTTCACGAATAAGTTTGGTGAAAATCTTGCCACGTTTCGAGTCTTGCGCAGCTTTGCGGTGTTTGATGTTGGCGAATTTACTATGACCTGCCATGTCTCACTCCTTTGTCAGCGGCTGAATCACCACTGATGTTACTTATCATCTTGGATTTATAGCAAAACAGACAAGGTTTGTTTGAGAGCAAGCGCTTATCTGTTTGATTAACTTCAACGAAAGCTAAATATACAAAGCACAAAAACAAACAAGGCCAGAAAATCTGGCCTTGTTATTAGAAGAGGTGGTCGACTTATGCGTCGTTTTCTTCATTTTTCTTCGCTGCAACTGTAACGGCAATCGCCAGTTCAGCCAGCGATGCAGGGTTTGCAAGGCTTGGAGCGTCAGTCAGCAAACACGCGGCTGCCGTGGTTTTCGGGAACGCGATAACATCACGGATGTTATCAGTACCACAAAGCAGCATCACTAAGCGGTCAAGACCGAATGCCAAACCTGCATGTGGTGGTGTGCCATACTTCAGCGCTTCAAGCAGGAAGCCAAATTTTTCTTTCTGCTCGCCTGATTCAATACCCAGAATATCAAACACGACGGTTTGCATGTCAGAGTTATGAATACGCACAGAACCACCGCCCACTTCGTAGCCGTTAAGAACCATGTCGTATGCGTTTGAGATAGCAGATGCTGGGTTTGCTTTCAGCTCTTCCGCCGTCATGTTCAAAGGAGACGTGAACGGGTGGTGCATCGCGTGCAGGTTACCTTCGTCATCTTCTTCAAACATTGGGAAATCAACTACCCACAGTGGTGCCCACTTGTTGGTGTCAGTCAGGCCCATGTCAGTACCCAGCTTCAGACGCAGTGCGCCCATTGCTTCGGTAACCACTTTCTTGCTATCAGCACCGAACAAGATGATGTCTCCAGATTCTGCGCCAGTGCGCTCAAGAATACCGTTAACCACTTCTTCGTTTAGGAACTTAGCCACTGGAGACTGAACGCCTTCTAGGCCAGCAGCACGGTCGTTAACCTTCATCCATGCCAGACCTTTCGCGCCGTAAATACCCACGAACTTGGTGTAGTCATCGATTTGTTTACGAGAAAGCGCAGCGCCACCCGGCACACGAATAACCGCAACGCGGCCTTTAGGATCGTTTGCTGGGCCAGAGAATACTTTGAAATCCACATCTTTTAGTAGGTCAGCAACATCAACCATTTCTAGAGGGTTACGCAAGTCAGGTTTGTCTGAACCGAAGCGACGTGCCGCTTCTTCAAACGTCATGATTGGGAACTCACCCAGTTCCACGTTCAGCAGTTCTTGCCACATGCCGCGAACCATATTCTCGGTCATTGCACGAACCTGATCAGCGCTCATGAACGAAGTTTCGATATCGATTTGGGTGAATTCTGGCTGACGGTCTGCACGCAAGTCTTCATCACGGAAGCACTTAACGATTTGGTAGTATCGATCGAAGCCAGACATCATCAGAAGTTGTTTGAACAGCTGAGGAGACTGTGGCAACGCATAAAAGCTGCCTTTGTGCACACGGCTTGGTACCAAGTAGTCACGCGCGCCTTCAGGCGTCGCTTTGGTCAATACTGGGGTTTCAATGTCCAAGAAGCCGTTGTCATCCAAGAAACGACGTACAAAGCTTGATGCTTTAGCGCGAAGTTTAATGCGGTCGCTCATTTCAGGGCGACGAAGATCCAGGTAACGGAACTTCAAACGCTGCTCTTCAGAGTTGTTTTGATTGAAATCCAGTGGCAGTGGCTCAGCACGGTTGATGATTTCCAAGCCTGTCGCGAGCACTTCTACTTCACCGGTTGCCATGCCTTTGTTCACTTGGCTTTCTGGACGAGCACGCACTTCACCAGTGAACTTGATACAGAATTCGTTACGCAGTTTGTTAGCAATCTCGAATACTTCTTTCATATCCGGATCAACCACCACCTGAACCACGCCTTCACGGTCACGCATATCAATGAAGATAAGACCGCCTAAATCACGACGGCGATTTACCCAGCCGCAAAGTTCTACAGTTTGCCCTACAAGGGCTTTGTTCAGGTGACCACAATATTGGGTGCGCATATGAATTTCCCGATCTATTACTGACTGTCCTATTGCACTAAAAAGCGCAAAGCTACAAATATGGTTGTGCAGACAATTCTGCAAGCTCCCGCCTAAGTTAGAAATCAACGATAGAAAACTGAAGTTAAAATCGAAGTTAGAAACTAAGCCAAAGCCAAAATACCTCAAAATGACGCAGCATTATAAAGGAAAATTTTGCGGAGCGGGAATTCGTAACCCATCGATCGAAAGAAATCGTCGCAATCGCGCAAAAAAGCAGCAAGGATTGACGCTGATAGCACGACACACCCACAATAGGCGTTCGACGACATGAGGGATTATCCGTTGCCATCATCGATTTCCAAACTTGCTCTGCTTTCCGACCTCACCACGCCGCCACTTCGGCTGGGCATGACCCAATGGTCACACAATACATGGCAACGTAAGTTTTACCCTACTGGCACCAAAAGCGGCGAACGCTTGGCACGCTACGCGCAAGTTTTTAATACGGTGGAAGGTAACACGACTTTCTATGCCAGCCCTTCCCATGCCACGGTCGCGAATTGGAAAGCCGCCACCAGCGATGCATTCCGGTTTACCTTTAAATTCCCTCAGCCCATCACTCATCAAATGATGCTGCGACACTCGGATGCCATGGTGTCCGAATTCATCACACTGATGCAGCCACTACACGAACGCATTGGGCTTTGGAAAATTCAATTGCCGGCGGCGTTTGGTCCGCAATCATTGCCGGATCTCAAACGCTTTTTAACCGCAATGCCAACGTCTTATAACGTCGGTGTTGAAGTACGCCATCCTGCTTTTTTTGCCAAGGGTGATGAAGAACGCGCGTTGAATAGCTTGCTGATAGAGCACGGTGCGAATCGTATCATCATGGACAGTCGCCCCGTTTTTGCCGTACCGGCAGACACTGACGCCCTACTCGATGCGCAGCAGAAAAAGCCCTGCGTTCCTGTGCATGCCATATCAACAAGCAATACACCGATGGTGCGATTCATAGGCGACCCGACACTTGAGCGAAACGATGTGTTTTTTGCGAATTGGCAGAAAAAGATCCCGCAATGGATTGAGGAAGGCAAAACGCCATATTTGATGATACACACAGCAAACAACGATCAAGCGCCAGAATTAGCCGCGCATTTTTATGATTTACTCACTCAGCAAATCGCGCTACCGCCTCTGGCACCTTTGTCACCGGAAGATATTTCTAGTCAAATGAGTTTGCTGTAAAGCAGTTATAGGTCCTAGGACCCGCTCTTCCTAGGACCTGTATTTTAAGATCCCCTAAAAATACCAACTTACTTCTGCTTCGACAAAGTCATCGCGTTTTAAGAAGTAAATAGGATCAGTGACGTTGTCCGAGTTGAACATCCAACCTGTCACCGTCCAGCTCCAATCATTCGAGAAACGACCGCTCGACTCTAAACGCACCGTCATCGAATCTGTATCGTCTAAATCGACCGTACCCCCGACCAAGAACTCAGTGCCATCGTGATCATTGAGCACCCAGCGCAGTCCTGCAAACAGGTCATTTTGGCCAGCAACGGGGGCATCTTCATCGCGACTGTCATAAATGTATTCCATCAGAAAACCCAGATCGGTGATGCCTTCGTTTACACCCACATAGGTATATTCAAAACCACCCGTAAACGCCGTGTTTGATTCTAAGCTGTAACGACGAATGGCTTCAGCTTTCCAAAGCCAGTCACCATAGATCGCTTGAACATCGAGGCCGACTTGCGTCATGAGCGCATAGTATGGCGATAAGGTGTTGAAGAAATATGGGTCTCTGTTAGTGCCATGAAACACACTCAAACCCACGTCCCATTCGTCAATCATGGTGCCATAACGCGCAGCAACATCAGGGTAAAACTCTTCATGACGAGATTCGTACTGTGCATCTGCATCGCCAGCACCAGGCAACGCTAAACGACCATCGTAGCTTGCAAAGGTACGTTCGCGAAAATAGGGAAGTAAGTACAAATCAAGCAAGCCAGATTCGAGTTCTAGTCCCAGGCTCACCATGGGTTGACCGAGTTTCACTTCGCCATCGACGGCTTCAACAGCATCAGTTTGGTTAATAACATCCACAAGATGTTGTGACTCTGTCACCCCCCAAAAGACGATACCCAAGCCAAAGCGCAGTTCGTAGTTATCTTTGTAGTGCATCAACAGAGCTTCACGCACATCGCCATGCGTGCGCTCATCATCCATTGAGTCCCAACGGAAGAACGGCGAAAAAGTAAAGCTCGTGTTCCCTTCTTCGCTTTCCCAATAAAGCTCAGGCTCAATGGCGATAGACGTTTGGCTTTTGTCCTGACCTTGTGCTCCTGTCTGTCCAAACTGACGCTGTTGAAAGGTCAGCTCACCTTCGAATTCAAAGGCGTAAGCGGGTGAGAGGAAAAGAGGCAACGCAAGCAGCGCCGCCAATGAAGTCCATGGTTTCATTCTCACTCCTAGCGCGCGCGCTTCAAGCTAGATTTAGAAAAATCACCTTCATCCAAGCCCGTTTTGAACGCGAGATCTGTCGTGGTCAATTTGGTCGATTTACCCGTCTGGTGGTTCACCATCATCATGGTGTGAGCGCGCCAGTATTGGTCAAGGTACTGTTTATAGTCACTGAACGTCAGTGTTTTCAGCAATGACTTGCGGCGATCGTAGAACTCAGTTTTCAGTGGTCGATAATGCTCTTGATCAACCCACACTTTTTGGCTGGTATAACCTGAATACTTATCGGTTGGCGTTTGTACAATCACAAACGTATTTTGTCCATCAAGCGCTTCTTCACCCACCAAGTTAAACGTGTACTTCTCCAATTCGAACGAGCTTAAATCTTCGTACGCAAATTCACTGCCCATGAACGGGCCGGATTTGTTGCGCGAGGCAATACGTTTCACGCGCTTTAACGCAGGAAGGTAAAGCCACTGATCGTCAGGGCCAGTAATGTGCGAGTAGTTAAGAAAAACAGTACCACGCACATCACGAGGTTCATCAAAAATGGTTAACCCTTTATCGCCATCACTTTCGACTTCGAGTGTTTTAATGCGCAGTTTACGGTCACTGGTATCACCATTCGCGTTTTCAAGCAGCATGGTCATTTCAGCAACGCTGTCACCCCAGCCTTGATCTCGCACTTTACGCTCGTTGGCGATTTCTAATCCTTTCACTTCATCGGCAACCACAGGCGCTGCTATCGCCATCATGCTAAACGCAATCACAACGGCTTTTGATAATGTTTTTATTGTTTTCATTCTTCTCTCCTTGAATTCGTTACTGCGTTGCTTCTTTACTAAAATCTTTAGATTCATCGGCATAGGCTTTCTTGTCTGCTACCAAGAGCACGGCAGGTAATAGAACAAAGTCCACGATGAGAGCAATGAATATGACAATGGCACTGAGTAGCCCCATGTCACTGTTTAGCCGGAAACCGGATGTTGCCAACACGCTGAAACCCGCAACAAGTACGACGGTGGTGATCCATAACGCACGACCCACTGAGTCAAATGCGTAGCGGATGCCCTCTTCAACATTGCGTCCATGCACACGCGCATGGCGATATTTCGTCAGGAAATGTACGGTGTCATCCACCACCACACCCAAGGTCAGGGTGATAACAACTGAAAGCCCCAGGTTGATTTCACCTGACACAACAGCCCACAAGCCAAAGCCCAAAATGGCTGGCACCAAATTTGGCACTAGGCTAATCACACCAAGACGCCATGAACGTAATGCGAATACCAACAACCCAGAAATCAACACCAACGCAATCGGTAAGGTTTTCAACATGCTGGCAATGTTGGTTTCGCCAATATGAGCGAACATCAGGTTCGGGCCAGACGATGCCATCTCGTACTGAGGGGCATTAGCCTTGAACCATGCATCCATGCGTTTTTCCAGCGCAATCAAATCAACACTGCCGAGGTTGTCAGTGGTCAGTACCAACTTGACCGCAGACTTATCAATGTTGACTTCATTATTCAAATCTAATCCATACGGCAATGACATTTCGTACAACAGCAAGTATTGCGCCGCGAGTTCAGGGTTCTGAGGTAAGGTGTAAAACGTTTCATCATCACCGTGCATGTTCATGTTCAAACGTTTGAACGTGTCAGAGATTGACGCGACATGGTCTGTTTCTGGTTGCGTGCGTAGCCATTCAGTGAAGTCTTCAACCGTCGTCAAGAATTCAGGGTGAGTGATCCCGTGTGGCGCACCCGATTTAATGGAAATACTGAATGCCGTCGTTCCGCTGACAGCTTCTTCCATATAATCAGCGGCTTGGCGGAAGTTGTTGCTAGAATCGAAGTATTCAACGGCATTGTCATTGGCATGGTTTTGCATCAACAACACCGCGCTCAGTGCCACGACAATGACACTGACTGGCAGAATCTTCTTATGATTCGCAATCACGGTATCGGCTACCCATCCCATCGCTTTGTTACTGTTTGTCCGGGCAGGCTTCACCTTGAACGGCATCAATTGAAGCAATGCAGGTAATAACGTAACAGACAAGACAAACGCGATCATCACGCCCAATGCAGCGAGATTCCCCATGTCTCTCAATACCGGAGAGTCCGACGCATTCATCATTAAGAAGCCAATCGACGTCGTGACTGACGTGATCAATAGCGCGAGGAAATTAAGCTTAAGCGCATAATTAATGGCCTCAGTTTTGTCTTTACCTTCACGAAGAGCATGCACATAGGACGTGATCAGATGGACACAATCCGCCACGGCGAGTGTCATAACCAGCGTCGGGACTGTCACTGTACCGTTATTGAGGTAGTGGCCTACCCAACCCAGCATCCCCATCGTGGCGGCAATCGTTAGCACAATCACGATCAGCGTCGCCATGACAAACTTCCAAGACCGCAACATAATGCCGAGGAACACAAGTACAACAAGAAACATCATTGGCACCAGCGTTTGGCTGTCTGCTTGCGCAGCATCAGCAAAAGCTTTATTCATGGCGATAATGCCCGCCAGATGGAAATCTACGTCAGGATAGGTTTCGTGCGCTTTGGCCAGAACATCTTTCGTGAAATTGGCCACTTCCTGCACTTGCGCCGTTTGGTCACCATCCGGCAATTGAAAAGTGATATTCACAATGGCGGCTTGCGCGGTTTGACCCACAATAGCGTTAACTAAACGAGGTTCATTGAGGGCGACTTCCCGAATATAGTCGATCCGCGCATCATCAAGTTCGTAATAATCTGGCGCGAGATCTTCAACAAGCAGGTCATCTTCTTCCGCGGAGGTATGTTGATAATTCGTGACGGAATCCACTCGACTCGCATATGGTGTAAGCCATGCTTCATCTGTGAGTTGCTGAATTAATGACAGGTTATCTTTGGTAAACACGTTCTTGTTATGAGGTGCTACCACAATGGCAAGCGTGTCCGTTTTATTGAAGGTTGCTTCAAGCTCTTTGAACGACTGTAGCTGCGGATTCCCTTTATCAAAGAAAATTTGGTAATCACCTCGGAAATACAAGTTTTGACTCCCCATCGCCGCAACAACGGCAAACAAAACACTGAGGATTACAAATAACCAAGGTCGTGCCGTAGGCATTCGATATAATTCTGTTTTCACCACACTCTCCATTTGTGACGATTCGTCAAATTCCCTGCTTTAAAAAGCCAATTAATATGGCTTAATACTTCCTAAACATAGGGTTATCTCACTCACCCCATTCAAGCAAAATGAAATTACACGTTCACATAGTTAGAAATTCAAATCATTGCCAGATAAAAATTGACGCTTCGTCAATTAATGACGAAACGTCAATATAGTACAATAAAGTAACAAATTAAAGCTCATTTTGACGAATCGTCAAAAATAAGTCACTTGTCGCAATTAAGATTGATTTTCTATGAGGGCGACTTCTTCGCCAAACAGGTCTTTTTCGGCACGATCCCATGTTTTTTGGTAGTCGAAATCGCAAGACAAAGGCATCCAGCGCATCCCATCTAGGAGGAAGTTGAGGTTCTGGAGCACGATATTGGTGTCATGTTGGCGAGATACACAGCTACTTTGCGTCGCATTGTTTACCAATGAACTGGTACCAAATGCCATCGCCCAATTTGCAAACACAATGCTATCGCTCGTGATGCCGGGTGCGAGAGTGATGTCTCCAGAGCTCTGACCTAGCTCGATGAACTTATCACCAAATGACACCACGAGGTCTTCCAACGTGTTCAGTTTTTCCAGGCGTTCAGGAGCACTTTTTTCAGTGACCGCAGGCGTACGGCTAACCAGTGCACACATCGCGAGAATGGGCGAGAGTTTTGAGAAAAGGTGCATACCCGCATGCATGGCAATCAACTTTTCACGGCTGGAACCTTCAAAGTCGAGTGCGCTTTTGAACAGAGGAATTTTTTTACTCAGCGCTTGGATCGCAAGCGCAGCAAACAAATCTTCCTTGCTGTTGAAGTGATTGTAAATTGTACCTTTGGAATACGAGCTGGCGGCAGCAAGCTTATCCATGTTGAGTTGTGCAAATCCTTCCCTTTCCACAATGCTACATGCTATTAGCAACAACTCACTCTCGCGATCACGCATTGCCAATTGTTTACGGCTCAACGTCGCGTCATCACTGATTAAATTTGATACTGCTTGCTCTAACATTGTGAATACCCTTAAAAGATCCTTACTTTTATAGCACAAATAAGAAATAGATTGGCAGCTTGTCCTCACTTTTTAATGCGATCACATCAACCACTCTCGTGCTCATTCCATTGAATATCCACGTAAATAGAAGTCACTCGCTTAGCGCTCTCTACAAAACAGCACCTTTGATTCAGGCAAGACGTCATGACTCATTGTGTTTTTTCGTCGAAAATCAGGACCCACAAACGAGTGTTCAACCAGATTACTCAGTCATGTCATCAAGCCATCAACCGTACTTTGAACAGATGGACTCATTACAATCACTGAGTCTAGTTTTGATAGGTTATTGTGCTTGGGCCCAACGAACGATGTCATCTCGCGGCCAAATCATCAGATAGCTTTTTGGCGTGTACTTCCCTTCATCAAACAACCGTCGACGCTTTTTGTTCTGCAAAGCAACATGCCCCGCATCATCACACGATTCGAGCAGATAAAACGACGCGCCACCAGACTCTGGGAGCGTACGTAAATAGGCCATTTTCGACGATGCATGTATCACGGAAGGGTCCCAGAACCAGCTTTGTGCAAATATGCCCGAAACGTGTGGTTCTGATTCAAGGCGCTGTGCAATTTCCAGATAAAACGCTCGCCATCCTGGTTCAAGGAAGTCAGGATTAGTTCTTCGATCTTCCATATGCAGTTCGTACATGTTTTGTCTGTTGTTCAGTTTTCTCAGCAGCATATCCGCTGCACTAACAAATTGTGCGATGCCATTCGCGGTAAGAAATCGACGCGGTAATGGTCTGGGTTCATAATGACAAATCGAGCGACTTGGCCACATATTCAACGCGCTGATAGCCAGGTCCTTCCTAAACAAATCGCTCTGAACATTGGGCTCATAGCAGCCCGTCGCAATGTCATCTGCCAAATACTCAAACCACTCTTTGATAGAGTCAATCACCATTGTCGGCATCGTCACATCATGACTAGCTAGGCCAGTCTGATCGCTTGAATCCAATGAGCGCAGACTCCGCTGCATTAAAGCCACTAGCGCGAGTTGATGAATATCTGCCTCTACGTCTTTGCTATGTGTGTTCGATAGCTGCTCAAGCCAACGATTCATTTCATCAGGGAAATGTGAATATGCGCGGCCGGGCATTTCATCTTGTACAAAAGACAGATATTGTTCGCGAACCGTCGATAACGTATCGACTTGCTTATCGAGCCTACTTTCAATCATCTCGCGCAGGTCATCCAGCTTCGTTTGCAACGTCATACACACTCTCCGCCAGTGACCGAAAGGTTGACACCATTAATGTATTCCGCACCTTCAGAGAGCAAGAAGATCACAGATGACGCGACTTCCACTGATGTTGCATTGCGCTTCATCGGGTGAGATGCCGCGTTCTGAATCACCATATTGTCGGGAATATCCTGCAAAAATGGTGTATCGACCATCGAGGGTGATACTGCATTCACACGAATGCCTTTGCCACCACATTCCGCTGCCAGTGAACGCATCAAGCCCAACTGTGCGTATTTGGCAATGTTGTAATCAGCCATCGCCGCAGGCGGCATGCCTAACGTGACGCTACTTAGAATAAAAACGATTCGTCCATCACCACGTTTTACCATTGCCGGTAAGAAAGCTTTCGCAATCATCATGCTGCTCATCATTTGCACTTCGAGCTGTTCCATGACTTGATGGCGCGAGAGCTTTTTAAAACGCGTCAGTTTCAGTCTCGGGGCTTGCGCAAAAATAAGATGATCGGGATCTGCACACAGTGCCGTTGCGTCCGAAATAAACGCCTCGCAACTGTCAGGGTCACTTAAATCAGCCCGCAGTGCATGAAGCTCGCTTTGCATGTTTGATTGCATGCTTTCAAGCGCAGCAAGATTGTTACACCCATGCGCGATAATACGATTGCCTTCGCTATCGAGCATCGACATTACCGCTTTGCCAATGTCCGAGCTCGCTCCCACGATTAAACTGGTTTTACTCATGCCGATGACTCGCTTTCATCAATCCCTGAATGGATCCGCGCTTTCGATACCACTTGTCCGTGTTGATTTCGGATAACTGCTTTGATTTCGATACGTTTTAGAAGGGTGTGAACATCCACCACCTCCCCTTCAACCGTCAGCACATCGCCAACAAAAACGGGGCGACTGAAACGGGTTTGAATATCCTGCAACAGTGCATTTTCACCCGGTAGATATACCCCAACTAATGTGGAATATAACGATGCCGTCATCATGCCGTACACCACAACATCAGGGTGCCCTCGTCGTTTGGCATGCTCCGCATTGGTATGAAGCGGATTGACATCACCGCTCACCAGAGTGAAGGCATTCAGCTTCTCCTCGGTAATATCTGCAGAGAATTGGTGTTTTAACCCCACGTCAATGTCATCAATACGGTATTGCTTCATTCATCTTATCCCGATCATGCTGCTTGAAGTTTTCGAGTGATTAAATCGACCGTATCACCCACATTACCCGCCTGATTCAGCTGTTCGATTTCCGACAAACTAAATTTAATCGCCAGCTCTTTTTCAATCGCGTCGATGATTTGTATCTGTGCCAGCGAATCCCAATCTTCCGCATCGTCTGCCGTCGTATCTCGTGTCACCACTAAATCATCTTCATCCAGCACATCAAAAATGATCTGAGAAATCGCATTTAATATATCCATACAAGCTCCTTTATCGTGCCGCGCAGTGAACCTATTTCAAGGTTGAGTATTTGTTCTTTATTTAGCATTCGTTGGTACGCAATCATTCACGCATTATCACCAGCGGGAGATCAGGCTCAGCCTGATGCTCGTCGATGACATATTCCCATTGACTGCTGCCCTCTTCGCTCTCCGACAAGCGCTGGAAACCCAGCGATGCATAGTGATCACTCACTAAGCCATTTTTTTTGCTCGGTACATATCTCCCGACCAATCTTTGGAGATTGCGCGCTTTCGCATGACGAACGAGTTCAGCAAACATTGCCTGTTCCATCTTGCGTTTGAACACACGACAGCTCATCAGCCATAAATCGATCGTGAGCGTGCTTTCTTGTTCAGCGCCGACAATCACAGAAACAATGCCGTTATCGCCAAACTTGTCACGCAATCGGCCATACAATGAAAGGTGTCGCGGAGAGTGCATGACAGACGTCATTTCCTGCGCGCTATACCGTTGAGTCGTGAGGTTAAACTGGTTGGTTTTATTCGTGAGTTGAGTGATGCGAGGCAATGCCACCTCATCAAATGGCGCGATCATTGCGTGCATGTCTAACGAGCGCAGGTAGTCGTCATAGTTTTCAAACTCACGCTGCAACTGCTGACGCTCTTGATTGTGCGCATACATGGCCGCTCGCGTAACATCTTCTGGATTAAGGGATACCAGTTCAAACCAACCCGCCTTGTCCAAAGCCGTGATGTATTGCGTAACATCTTGCCCAATGTTGGGCACAGCAACCGATGAAAGATTACTCGCCACGAGCGCCCGCTCACTGGCGTTATCATCAAGGAAAACAAGGGCGTCGAGACCGATGTTAAGTGACTCCGCAATCTGCTCAATATTTTGGTCTTTGTTTTCCCAATTAGCTTTGAATTCGCTGAAGTCAGAGAGCGTGAGTATTGAATCGGGATGCGAGAACCCTTGTTTCGCGTTCTCAATGTCATTTTTGCTGCATACCGTCAAAAGTACACCGCGCTGATGAAGCGCTTTCAAGTACTGTTGTAATTCGGTGTAGGCTTCGGCCTCTGCACTTTCATGGCCGATTTGAATGCCTTTTAAGCCATCATCACCAATCACACCGCCCCACAGCGTATTATCTAAATCACAGACGATGGCTTTCTTGCTCAATCCCACCACCGCGAGAATTTGATTAGCCACACTGTGCCCCAATTCAGGAAACGCATCGCTGCTCATTGCATATTTATAGGCAAACCACTGCGTTTTATTAAACCAACGCTCCAAGCCAAACCATGCAGAAAGATAATTGAGGTCATGCAGAATAAAATTGCCATCTAGCTCGGCGTATTCGGCAAATTTTGCATTCAATGCATTCGTGAAACGTGTTTTCCCCGTCACGGCAGACGCATCAATGTTTCCGAGCGGACGGGAAAAGGGTAATTCGAAATTGTTCTGAATAATGGTGGCTTGATACTTAACGTGTAACGCCTGCCAAACGGAATGAAAGTCATCAAAAGTATCCGCGATTTTCTCGCTAACGTCGGCGTCAAGGTCTGTCGGCACAGGCCATCTTGTTAGGTTCACGCTGCTGGTATGGAGATAAATAACTTGAGGGTTAAAAGCGTCAAGCGCGTCGTTATCAAATAAGGCTTCTTGATAGAATTGGTTGTAATCAGACTGATAGATTTCTACGTTCACCCCCCTATTCAGCAAAAATAGCTCAATGTAGTTAGCCACTTCGCTGGTCGTGGACCCGCCCAAGATCGCAACACGCAAAGGCGGCGCAGTCAGCGAGGCTTTCAACGTTCTACGGAGCTTCTTTTGACGACGTTGCAGCAATGCCACATCCAAGGGGTAAGCGATTTTTATGTTCGTCGTTTCAGTCATGTCTGTCCCCAATCACCAATGCTTGCCCCTCGCTTAAGCACGTGTTTTTCCCATCACCCAACGCAAGGTGTCCGCCACACCTGAAAGGGTCACGATGAACTGGTTCAACGAACGACTGTCCATCACCAAATTACGCTTCAACTTCAACGGGTGTTCTGTTCTTGCGTTCAGCCCTTCATCCAAGGTTGTCGCCGTTCTGATACCAAGTGCATTCAAATCCGGTAGATGCTCTGGTGACCAAATCCCACTCGGATAGCAAAAATGCGTCAGCGCTTTTGGCGAAGCAATCTGCGCGGTTAATACCTCTCGATTGGTTTGTATTTCGTGATGAATAGCGTCGCTATCTGTCGGCAGTGTGTGGGTATGTGTGTGCAGTTGAATGTTGGTGAGTGGTGAAGCCATCGCTGCATTCAACTCATTGTAATTGGCGTTGTGGAAGCGCTTTGTGTGTATCGCATCATCACTCACACCTAACGCACTCGCGACCGCCGACAAAAACGCTGTTTTTTGGTCATCGTCAAAAGACACCATTGCGGCTTCTACCGCTTTAACCATGTCAGACACATTTCCTGTGAACCCATAGTGTTGACCTTGAAATGCCACCTCAAACGCTTCTGTCGGTTTATGCCATAGCCAATATTGAAGCAAGACATTAACCACAGGGATCTGATGGTCACAGTAATAGGTCGTTACATAGACGGTCGAAGGAAACTGATACGCCTGAAATGTGGGCAAAAGTTCGGTAATACTGGAACGCCAACCATCATCTACTGTAATAACAACGGGGTATGTGAATTGTGCATCACCATTCAAATGACGCTCTGCATCGTCGAGACTGATGACATTGAAGTGAGAGTGTTGAAGATAGTCCAGCAACGCAATGAGCTTCTCTTTTGAGATGAAAACACCTGGCCAGAATTGATGTTCATCTTTCATCGACATCGAATGAAAGCAGAGGATGATCAACTTATCGCGATGGAAATATGAAAGCGCTCTGGCAATGCCAGTTCGAACAAAAAAGGCATATGCTGCCTCCCTCAACTTCCCCATTAGATCCCTCTCCAATAAACGTCCGCCAACTTAAAATTCGCTACCGCGAAATCGACAAAAATTGGCCTTACATGCATGAATTAAAGTATAGAAGCGTGTATCAAATTTGGATCAAACAATTGAAAAATGAGAGGAAACAGCGTGTCTTGTGAATACAAGACAAGAACCATTACCTAGAGGAAATAAGAAGTGATAAGACGAAAACACCTCGTATAGAGACAACTCAGGTAAAATTCTCTACAATACGCGCCCTCTCGGTGCGGGACGGAATTCCGCGCATAAGATGATTTTTAAACGGCATGTCAGGGCATTAAGTACATGCTGTTGTTACCCTCAAGGCAGGTTCAGATGGCCATTCGCGATAATATTTTTGCTGCGCCAATTGAAAAACTGGGCGATTTCACGTTCGATGAAAACGTGGCTGAAGTTTTTCCCGATATGATCCAACGTTCTGTACCCGGTTACAGCAACATCATATCCGCCATTGGTATGTTGGCTGAGCGCTACGCGTCTGACGGTTCAACCGTGTATGACCTTGGCTGCTCGCTAGGCGCGGCAACCCTTTCTATGCGTCGTCATATCAAAGCAGAGAACTGCAACATTGTGGCCGTTGATAACTCGCCAGCCATGGTGGAACGCTGCAAATTGCACGTGAATGCCTATCGCTCAGACACCAACGTTGAAGTGATTGAAGAAGATATTCGCAACGTCGATATTAAAAATGCATCGGTGGTTGTCCTAAACTTCACGCTGCAATTCTTGAATCCCGATGATCGCCTAACACTGCTGAAAAAGATTTACGCAGGCTTGAAACCGGGCGGCATTTTAATTTTGTCCGAGAAATACAGCTTCGCTGATGAAACTGCCCATGAATTGCTCATCGATTTACACCATGATTTCAAACGTGCAAATGGCTATAGCGAGCTAGAAATCAGCCAAAAGCGCAGTGCATTGGAAAACGTGATGAAGCCCGATACCATTGATTGCCACAAGCAACGCTTAAGCGATATTGGCTTTAGCAGCACCGCTGTGTGGTTCCAGTGCTTTAACTTCGGCTCGATGTTTGCGATCAAGTAAGCGGGAAGCTGATAGCCTAGGTCCTAGGTAAAAAAACTCGCTTCTCTCGACTAGCAAACAACATTTAATAAACACTTAACTGACAGACTAATAAGCCATGTTCGATTTTTCTGATTTTTACCAATTGATCGCTAAAAACCGCCTGCAATCATGGCTTAACGTACTACCCGCGCAGCTTTCTGAGTGGCAAGACCAACCGCACGGCGACATGCCGAAGTGGATGCGGGTGCTGAAAAAGATCCCAACCGATACCCCATCAACCGTGGCGCTTAAAGATTGCGTATCCATTGGCACTGAAAACGAATTGCCTGAAGGACAACGTGCAAAGCTCGAAAACTTACTGCGTACCTTCCATCCGTGGCGTAAAGGCCCCTATGACGTGCACGGGATTCAGATTGATACTGAATGGCGTTCAGACTGGAAGTGGGATCGCGTACTTCCCCATATTTCCCCGCTGAAAGGCCGTTATGTGCTGGATGTAGGGTGTGGAAATGGTTATCACATGTGGCGCATGCTTGGTGAGGGTGCAGAACTCACCGTCGGCATCGACCCATCAGAACTATTTTTGGTGCAGTTTGAAGCCATTCGGCGATTGATGGGCAACGACCAACGTGCGCACCTGCTGCCGCTTGGCATTGAACGTCTGCCAGAACTCAAAGCTTTTGACACTGTGTTCAGTATGGGTGTGCTATACCATCGCCGCTCGCCGCTTGATCATCTTATCCAGCTTAAGAATCAACTGGTGAAAAACGGTGAACTGGTATTGGAAACGCTGGTGATTGAAGGCGACGAAAATGCGGTACTAGTGCCGATTGATCGCTACGCGCAAATGCGCAACGTTTACTTCTTCCCGTCAGCAAAAGCGCTGAAGGTATGGTTAGAGAAAGTTGGCTTCGTTGATGTGCGCATTGTTGATGAGTGTGTTACGACCACCGACGAACAACGTTCCACCAATTGGATGACGCATAATTCACTGCCAGAATACTTGGACGCGAATGACCCGTCGAAAACAATAGAAGGCTACCCCGCACCTAAGCGCGCGATTTTAGTAGCAAAAAATCCTGACTAAGTCATGACAATGGACGCTTCTCGCGTCCTTTTTTTCAATGTAAACTAAGTGCCATTCATTCATACTGTTCATCACCCAGCACGGAGCTACCCATGCTAACACGCAGCGGATTGCTGATTTTTTTCACTGTTGTTCTCTCGGGCTGCAGCCTGACATCTCAAGAGCAGCATCAGCAAACATTGGACGCCATCAGCAACATCGATACTAATATCCAATCGGATATGACGACGTTGAATCAAAATGTTGCCTCTCAACAAGTACAAATCGCAACCCTTGAACAACAGCTACTCACCATGTCTGACACACTCAAAGTGCTAAGACAAACTCAAGCACGCGAAGCCGCTAACCGCCCAGAGCCACAAGTGGTGTACGTTGAGAAAGAAGTGCCGGTTCCAACCGCGCAAGACAAAACCATTTTGGGTGAAATGGAATGGGTATGGATTGATGCGGCAGGTGACAATTTCAAAGCGCGTGTCGATACAGGCGCTACCACGTCATCCATGAATGCCACTGACATTCAAGAATTCGAACGCGATGGGAAAACGTGGGTGCGTTTCAATTTAGCACACACCAAATCTGACCCAAATGATGCTGAGCCCGCCGTCGCCATTGAAGCCCAGGTCAAACGCTGGGTGAAAATCCGTCAAGCCTCTGCCGATGAATTAGAGCGTCGTCCCGTGGTTGAATTGCGAGTACGCCTCGGTGATTTACATGAAAAAGCACAATTTACGCTAGCTGACCGCTCCCAGATGGAGTTTCCGGTTTTGCTCGGCCGAGAATTTTTTAAAGACATTGCGATGGTTGACGTCAGTCAGTCATACGTTCATCCCGAGTTCGTCGCTGAAAAAAAATAATTCGCTGATGTAATTTCATCAGTTAAGCGAAAGAGGAAAACATGACTTCACGCGTCCCTTTTTATCTGTTGGTCAGCCTGCTTGTTATAGTGGGGATCGGCATGAGTATGTACCGTCACGATGTTTACGGTGTGCCTTGGACTGCCGGGCAAAAACACCAAGTTTGGGAAGTTGAAGCCCGCGTTGAATTTGAAGCGAAAGGCGATCCCGTTAAAGTGTCCTTGGCGACACCTGATACCCAAAACGGCTTTACTTTGATCAACGAGAACACCAGCTCTCCCGGTTATGGTTTTGCACTGGTCAATACCGAGAATGGTCGCCGCGCAGAATGGACCAAGCGCGAAGCAGCAGGCCAGCAAATCTTGTACTTCAAAAACCAAATGCTGGTTGATGACAATGCCAAATTCCCCAATGAGCCGCCGATTGGCAATGTTGTCCCTATCGCTCTCGATGGCCCATTAAAAACCGCAGCTGACGCTATTTTGACTGAAGCTCGACAACTTTCTGCAGATAACAGCACGCTCACACGCGAGCTCATCAAGCAATTTAACGACAACGAAAGCCAAAACGCCGCACTGCTGACCAAAGAGATGAGCAAAGCTGACGCGGTCGTGGCGATCTTGTCACTCGAAAACATCCATGCTCGCGTGGCGGGTGCATTACAACTGGAAGATGGTCGACGCCGCCAAAACATCATCCCGATGGTCGAAATTTGGGACGGTGAACACTGGCAGTTATTTAACCTTGAAACCGGCTCAAAAGATTTCACAAAAAATCTGCTGCTTTGGAATGAAAAAGGCACGCCACTGCTCGAAGTCACAGGTGGTACGAATAGTCAGGTCAGCTTCTCCATCATTTCTCAGGACATTAGCCCTAAACAAGCGACAGATGAAAAAATCCAAGCAGAAAGCCTGCTGAACTTTTCCATTCACAGTCTGCCGATTGAAGAACAGGCCATGTTCAAAACCATTATGCTCGTGCCTATTGGCGCGCTGATCGTGGTTTTGCTGCGCGTACTTGTTGGTCTCAAAACGTCGGGTACCTTCATGCCAGTGCTGATTGCCGTCGCTTTTGTGCAAACCCAATTGGTGCCCGGTATTGTTGGCTTCCTGCTCATTGTCGGAACAGGTTTAATCATTCGAAGTTATTTGTCGCGGCTTAACTTACTCCTCGTGGCAAGGATATCTGCGGTAATCATCACCGTGATTTTGATTATCGCCGTCTTCACGGTAGTCGCCTTTAAGATTGGGTTGGTAGAAGGTCTCAGCATCACCTTCTTCCCAATGATTATCCTGTCTTGGACTATCGAGCGAATGTCTATCATTTGGGAAGAAGAAGGCCCGAAAGAAGTCCTCGTGCAAGGTGGTGGTTCACTACTGACCGCGGTACTCGTTTACCTTGCTATGACCAATGACTTTGTTCGCCACATTACGTTTAACTTCATCGGCATTCAGCTCGTGATTCTGGCTGTTATCTTGATGTTGGGTAACTACACCGGTTATCGCCTCAGCGAATTGAAGCGTTTTAAGCCACTCGTGAAGGACTAAGCGCATGTTGGGATTGTTAAAAAAATACACCTCGCCGTTTAAGCTAAACCGCGCCGGCATTATGGGTATGAACCGTCGTAACATCAGTTACATCGGCCGCTATAATCAGCGCAGGCTTTTTCCCTTGGTGGATAACAAACTCAAAACCAAGCACCTCGCCCAGCAATCAGGGGCGACAGTACCTGAATTAATTGGTGTGCTTAGTGAACAGCACAGCGTTCCTTCCATTCATAAAATGGTCGAAAACTGGCCGGGCTTTGTTATCAAGCCCGCACAAGGCTCAGGCGGTAAAGGTATCTTGGTCGTCACCTCTAACAAAGACGGTGTTTACAAGAAACCGTCAGGTGCAGAGGTGAGCAAAAGCGAAGTCGAACGCCACATCACCAACACACTGGCAGGCTTGTTCTCGCTGGGTGGCAAAAACGACGTTGCCGTAGTGGAAAACCTGATCCAGTTCGATAATGTATTTGATGGCTTCAGCTTCGAGGGCGTGCCGGATATTCGCGTCATCGTGTTCAAAGGTTATCCCGTGATGGCCATGATGCGCCTTTCCACTTCAGCGTCTGACGGTAAAGCAAACCTTCACCAAGGCGCAGTGGGTGTCGGCATTGACATTGCGACAGGTAACGCCGTGCGCGCGGTGCAGTTTAACCGCCCCATTGAGCGCCACCCTGATACAGGTAGACCGCTCAGTGAGCTTAAAGTGCCCCACTGGGAGCAACTGCTCGTACTTGCTGCCAGTGCATGGGAAATGACAGGCCTTGGTTATATTGGCACCGATATGGTACTTGATAAAGAACAAGGCCCAATGGTCCTAGAGCTCAATGCGCGTCCAGGCTTGGCGATACAAATTGCCAATGGCTGCGGGTTGCTGCCAAGGTTGCGTCATATTGAACACCTTGGCACCTCTGCCACACCGCACACGCCAGAAGAGCGTGTCGACTATGCCAGAATGCATTTTGGAGACACACTCCAACAGAAATAAGTGAATCGGGCAAATGCCCGATTTTTTTTCAAGTCTCTCTGATACCCAAGCCACCGCAATTATATCTGTGTATTCACACATCAAGATCTTAAAACTAATTTCCCTTTACCCTCAACCATCGCGTTAAGTAAGCTAATTGCTCTCTAAATGTACAGAAACGTTAGGACGTAAGGACGCGTAATGGAAGCTAGTCAGCCTGTTTTTGATTTCGACAACGAACTCGATCGCACTGCCACCAGCAGCGATAAATGGGACAAATACAAAGGTCAGGATATGCTTCCTATGTGGGTCGCTGATAGCGACTTCCAATCACCACCTGCCGTTTTAGACGCCCTGCACGCACGCATCGCTCATGGTGTATTTGGTTATACCCATGCGCCAGAAAGGCTCACCGAGATCTTCGTTGCCCGCATGGCTGAACGCTATGATTGGCACATTCAGCCTGAATGGGTGGTGTATTTACCGGGTCTAGTTTGCGGCCTGAACATCGCAGCACGCGCCTTGACCGAGCAAGGGCAAACCATCATTAGCCCTAGCCCTATTTACCCGCCGTTTATCTCATCCGCCAAGCTAGCGGAACGCCCGCTGATCAAAGCACCTGTGTTATTAGAAAACGGCAGATGGTTACCAGACCTGCTGGGCGTATCGAATCAGCTAACAGACAAAGGCGGACTGCTGCAAATGTGTAATCCGCTTAATCCCGGCGGCACGGTTTATCGACGTGACGAGCTCGAAGCAACGCTGGCTTTTGCGGAAAACCATAACCTGCTCGTCTGCTCTGATGAAATTCACTGCGACCTGATTTTGGACAACGAACACAAACACATTCCTTTCGCCAGCTTAAGTGACAGTGCAGCACAACGCAGTGTGACGCTAATGGCGCCGAGCAAAACCTTCAACATCGCCGGACTGGGAGCGTCCATCGCCATCATTCCTAACGCTGACATTCGGGCGCGCTTTAACAACGTAAAACGCGGTATTGTACCGGGTGTGAGCCTTCTTGCCTTTACCGCCGCAGAAGCCGCTTATGAACATGGAGAACCATGGTTACAAGCACAACTGGCATATTTGGCAGGGCACCGAGACTATCTGATGCGAGAAATTAATGCCCTCCCCGGCTTAAAGCTAGAGCACATTGAAGCCACCTATTTAGCGTGGATTGATTGCAGCCAATTACCCGTTGATAACCCATTTCGTTTCTTTGAACTAGCCGGCGTTGGCTTATCACCAGGGTTAGATTTTGGTAATCGACAATTTGTCAGGCTGAATTTCGGCTGCACGCGCAAAACGTTGGAAGAAGCGGTACGCAGAATGAAAGCCGCGATTGAAGCGCTCTGATAGGCGATCTAACCCAACGGACAGTAGCAAAGACAACCCAAAAACAGTACCGATTCGGTGCTGTTTTGGGTTGCCTAAAAAGCAATAGCCGCGTGAAAGTTAACGTCTTCTCATGCTGATTGTTTTGTCCTTGGGTTCTTAGTTCGTTTCAGCGACAGTCCGTCACGAATGTTCAAACCAATCATAGTCAGGTTGATGGCACCGCCGACTAACTCAATGGCTTGTACCGCCCAAAAGTAACCATCAAATTCCAGCGAAACGGCTTTAAAGTACAAAAACACGGCAGAGGGAAGCATCACAAGTAGACCGTTGGCTGCCGCGATTTTCATACGGCCTTGCTTAGCACCAATCACGCCTTTGCCTTTTGACGGATAAAGCTTATTGCCGCTCACTCCAGTCAACATCATTGATAGGATCAACAAAGGGATGCACCATAAAATCGCCTGCTTTACTGCCACTATGTGGTGCTGCACACCAGAGAGTTCGGCAAACAGCGTCGATGTAAAAAAGCTCGCAACCGTCAAAAACGCCAAAGCGCCTGCCGTGCGGTGGATTAACACTAATGTTTGCCGATTCATCTCACTGTCCTCTTATCGTTTAGTGCGAAACCCGCGATGACAGCTTTTGCAGCTGCGATCTGCGGCCTTAAATGCTTTTTTCAACGCTTTAACATCCTGTGCTTCAGCCGCTGAAGCCATGTCAGCAAACTGCATATCGAGCGTTGAGAGGTCTTGTTCGAACTTATCCCACTTGTTCCAAACCGTTGTACGACTTCGGCTACCTACATCACTTCCTTCAGGAAACAGCGCAGGCAATGTCGCTATCGTTTCGCTATTTTTCAGCGCCAACGTTTTTATCTGCGCCCAATCCGAATCACTACCGTCTTCCATTTCTTTCATCGCTTGGAGATTGTCAGCGAATGACAGAAAACCTTTTTGTCGCTCATCGATTTGTTGTGAGAAGTCACCTGCCACTGCACTTGCCACCATCAATAGACTCGCAGAAATCAGTGCAACAGACGTGATTGGTTTACGCATTTCTTTACATCCTTTTTAGGCCGTAATGGCTTGTTTCAATTGGAGTGTTGATAAGCTCGATGAATGTGCATTAAATACGCAAAAAGGCTTCTAGCCTGGACACATACCCCCTATCATCTTCGTGCTTACTTAAAAGACAAAAACAATTTACATCACAATCATTGCATAAGCAACAATTGCAGTGTAAATTACTGTCAATCCACAATGATCGGATACAGAACATGAAGATATGGGATCTGCCTACCCGCCTTTATCACTGGCTACAGGCATTGCTGTTTACCCTTCTCGCCCTCAGCGGATTTTTCGGTAATGGACCGCATGAATTGTTTGGTCTCGCGTTAGCAACACTCTTGGCATGGCGTGTACTGTGGGGGTTCTTTGGTAGCGAAACCAGTCGATTCCGCCAGTTTGTGCGTTCGCCAAAAACCGTCATCAATTATCTAAATGGCGGTCACTCTCATCATGGTGTCGGTCATAACCCAGCAGGTGGTTGGATGGTGATAACGTTGTTGTCTCTGCTCCTCGCGCAATGTTTTGTTGGGTTATCGATGGGGGGATATTTTGATGCGTATATCCACGAAGACAGCCTGTTATATGACATGGATCTTCTGATTTCCGTCCATGCGACCTTGGCTTATTTGCTTTTAGCTTGCGTCGCACTTCATCTCTTGGCGATAGTCATCTATAACTTACGCGGCAAGCCTTTAGTGAAAGCGATGCTCACAGGTAAGCAACCAGCACTGACTAACACCTTGAGTGTGTTTTTTCGTTCCAATATACGTGCTGGTATACTACTTGCCAGTATCGGTGGATTGATCAGTGTTTTTCTGTACCCAGCATTTGCATAGCAAACAACGTCGACGTATGGCACTAAAAGAGAATAACGATGAGCGAATTTAATCGCCAGAACAGCTTTGGCTGGCTGATAAATGTAGTAGCGGGACAAGCTGAAAAGGAGCTAGATGCAGCCTTAAAAGAACATGGGCTGACTGTGGCACTGTGGCCAACATTGATGTGTCTGTGGGAAGAAGAAGGTGTTACCCAACGGCAGATCGCGAAAAAGGCCAAAGTAGAAAGCTCCACCACCACACGCACGTTAGATAAGCTTGAAAAGCTGGGGTTAGTCGAGCGCCGTGCTGATCCGGAAAGCCGCCGTAACTACCGAATCTATCTCACTGATAAAGGCAGAGATTTACAAGCGGTCATCTCGCCATTGCCTTTAGCGGTAAACCAAGCAATGCTGGCTGATTTAAGCCCTAACGAAACCGAGCAACTAGTCTCTTTGCTGCGAAAGATCGTTGATAAAGTTGAGTATTGAGCAGTGTCAGTAACAAATACTGCGCCATCGCCTGCTACACTTCAGCTAGTGAAATCCCACTCAAAAGGAGTTTGTATGCTAGGCGAAAAACACTCACTGCTAAATGATTTTCCAGAACTTGAAGATCGCATAAACCAACTTGTCGAGTCGGATGCTACCTTTGCCACCGACAACAAAAAATACAACGCATTAGACAAAGAAATCCGCACTCTCGAACTGCAAGGCGCCCCAATTGGGGATGATGCGATGCATCAGCTAAAACATGAAAGATCAGTGATGAAAGATTCCCTCTACCAGCGTGTCACTCAATCAGACGGTTGATTCAATCACTTGCAGGAATATTGGCCTCTCTGGGTTAAATTTCGAGCCCATTGCGTTGAGATAGCAAGATAGGCCAATATTCCTGTAGATTTCATGATTACTTTTTAGCCATGTACAACTTAAGTGCTTTCGCCGATTCATAGACAAATGTCGCTATGCCACCTGCAGACGTTGAATTTGCATAATCTTCTAAAGGCGCACAAAAGTTTGACTTAAACTTTTCGATGGCATCTTCTGGGGAGTCGGCATAAATAACATCATCTTCAACTTCAAAGCCAATCTGTAAGAGCTGATCTTTTTCGCTGACAAAGGTGTCAGAGCCCATATCTGTATAGGTGAACTCTTTACGATTTGATTCTGGTTTACAAAAGAACTGATACTTTGGCATCGTTTTTTCCCTACCCATTATTATAACCAAACACCAATAAACCATACCGACCTCACTTATAACACCTTGTTTCAAAAAGACTCCGGCATGGTTCACATTTTAATCATTGCGCTTATCAATCGTTGTAGGCAGGGTTAGCAGCCTGCATTGTCTAAATGTCAGCGCCAGCCTTTCAACGTCGACTGTCAACAAAGATTACATGTCCGCATCAAAATGAAAAATTGCCCGCTTTTAGGCTAACTATCCCAACGAAGGAAGGACACAACGGCTAAGCTGTGTGGAAGTTATTTGCAGTATATCGTCAGTCAGTGGCGGCCTAAATGGAGCAGACAATGCTGTTAACGAGTGACCAACTTGTCGAGAGTGCCAAAACACACATCAAGGAAATTTCGTCAGGTACCCTGCTGAAACTCCTCAACGATGTCGTTGTGATTGATGTGCGTGAGAAAGAGGAATGCAAAAGCGGCTTGATTCCCAACGCCTACAACATTCCTCGTGGCGTACTAGAAATGAACGTACAACAATATCTTCATCAGAAAATGGGAAAAGAGGACATTATTCACACCGCTGTCGTGCTCTATTGCCACTCTGGCGCACGCTCAGCACTTGCGACACAGTCCTTACAGGCGATGGGTTTTACGCATGTGCAGTCGTTGGAAGGGGGAATGGCTGGCTGGATAAAAGCGAACTACCCATTGGATGGCGAATAATCTAATGGCGTAACGATGACAGTTGGATAAATGCATAAGCGTGCTATGTCAACGATGTTCGAAAAATAGCACGCCTTACCTGAATTCAGCCTTAGCCAGCTTGTTCTAGTGGTGGTTCATCATGCACTGCCGGCGTTTCTTCATCTACGGAGGTATCTAAGAAGATAGCGGTGGGATCAAGGATCAAGCTATGAGATTGTTTGTGCTTGATCAGCCCGCGCATCAGTTTTTTGGTTTGCGCGTCCACGTCAAAGCCGACTTTCACCAACTCTTCCAGTGGTTGTATATCGGTTTCAACCACTGACACATTGTCTTCCACTTTATCTACAAGTAAACCAATGCTCGGCGTCGTACCATCTTTAGTGGTGAACACGATGATGGGTTTATAGTCCAGTGTTAGTTGTTCTCGTGCAGATTCAAACAAGCGGATCAGGCGAGCATACGTTGAGCGTTCTTCTCGTCTGTAGGCGTCTTTCGCGTCTTGTTGTTTGCCTGCTTTTAGCATGTCCAACACTTCATCGGCCAACTCATGGAGCTTGCGATGTGGGTCATCGAATTTCGCCAAGATCTCCGCGAACTCTTCATTTTCTGGCTTATAAGTATCGTACCAGCGGCCAAACGCGCATTTGTGTGGGTCTCGAGCTTTGGTAAATGGCACGCCTTCATGGATAGTCAGTTGCAAATCACGCAGCCAATCCACATGGTCTTGTTCGCGAGCAGAGAGTAACGCAATCAGATCGTTGTTGGTGTCTTTGGTCGCCACGCGGTTTAGGATCAAACCCAAGTCAAAAATGGGAACAGGTTTACCCATAAAATCCTTGATACCAAGAAAGCTCTCGCGGTCATTAGGAAGTTGAGTGAGGTTCTCTTCATATTGCTCGGTCAGGAGAATGTCCAAGATTTTGAGTGCGACGGTCTTTTGTCCCACTTTGAAATTGATAAAATCCATGTGCCTAGATTCCTTAGTTACCCATCTGAATAAGCATAGTCAAATGCGCACATAACGTTTTATTTATAAGACAAAAGTTTCCTGAAATGAGTAGACAAAAAAATACGCTCCCGAAGGTGCGTATTCATCAATTTCAACACTGAGCATGACCGCAGATTGCGATTATTCAGAAAGGTCCAACTCGTTATGGATCAATACCACACATTGAGAGGCGAAGATCATTTTTGGCCCAAGGCTGATCTTCTCTGCACCAAGGCGTTTTAAGCTGTTAAAGCTTTTCTTCGGCATAGGCAGGTGATCGGTTAGCAAGAAGCAGCAGTTCGCAGGAAACGTTTGTTCACGAATAGGCGTGCCTTTTTTGTCCATCATGAACAATTGATATTCTTCTGATAGTTCTTGTACCAGCTTTTCAAAGCTGACAGTACGAACAGAGATACCTGGCTCAACGTCTCGTTCTTGTTCTTTACCCATGCCTTTCGAAGCATCTAACGCTCTGGCGACTTTGGCCAATAACGCTTGCTCATGAAATCCGCCAACGTTGGTCAGTTCATTCGCGTTAAAACGAATTGTTCGTGAGTAATCTTGCGTCTTTTCCAGCACCAGATACACGACCACATCTTCACGGTGAGATTGCGCCACAAAGATAGCGTTCATTAAGGTGTGAGCCAAAATCTCGGTATGAGCTTCCTGGCCGACCGATGCCAGCACTTGCTGACTATCCACAGAAGTAGATCGGGCTCGTAATACAAAAGCACGCATAGATGAAGTTCCTAATGAGTTAAACGGCGCACCTTCTTTAAAACGAACGGAGCGGCGATTCATGGTCATAGATTTAAGCGCGGCATTATCACAGTTTTACTCAGGTATGTAACTCTCTAATCACCGCTTGATACGAGGCTGCTAGACGATTTGCTTTGCCAAGGTTTGGTAGCCATTAAAAATCCGTGACCCCGTGGTGAACCAACACATGGCACCAAACACACAGGCAATTTCCATAAAATGTGCAGGGAACACACACATCAGGATAAAGCACAAAATAGTCTCAGACCCTTCGGTTAATCCTGTCATGTAATAGAGCGATTTGTTTTTGTAGACGGGATCGTCGATGCCCTGTTTGTTCGCCATAATGGCAAACGCTAAGAAGCTACTTCCTGTGCCAATGAAGGAGAAAATCAAAAATGCGCCTGCGATGGCATTTTGGTCAGGGTTGGCCAGCACAAAGCCAAACGGTACCAGCGAATAGAACAGAAAATCGAGACTGATATCGAGAAAACCGCCTGCGTCAGTCACCCCTTGAATGCGCGCTATTGCGCCATCTAGCCCATCCATAACACGGTTAATTACAATGAACAGCAAAGCCAACGCATAGTTTTCAAACGCTAAAGCCGGCAACGCCATGGCGCCAATTGCAAAACCCGTGACTGTGGTTTGATTGGCGCTGATGTCCCACTTATCGGCCCACTCTGCGGCTCGCGATAACGGCCAACGCACCGCTTTAATTCCGATGCTATCAAGCATAAACGTGTTCCTCTTGCG
This sequence comes from Enterovibrio sp. FF113, assembly GCF_041439165.1. Lineage (NCBI taxonomy): Bacteria > Pseudomonadati > Pseudomonadota > Gammaproteobacteria > Vibrionales > Vibrionaceae > Enterovibrio > Enterovibrio sp. FF113. Next base: position 179,821 of record NZ_JBGONO010000010.1, read on the forward strand.
CGGCATTCCAAGGCCAAGTGAGACGCTGACTGCCCGGAGGAATGTCAGCCATATCGTGTGTCACCATCAATGCAGGAATGTTCGCGTCTTTGAGTTGTTCAACCACCCAATCACGAAATTGGGTACGCAGGTCTTTGTCGAGCTTGCTGAAAGGTTCATCCAGCAACGCTATTTTGGGTTTAGCCAACAACATACGCGTTAAGCTAATGCGTGCTCGCTGACCGCCCGAGATCTGATCGGGAAATGAATCTGCCAATGTGGTGAGGGCGATATTTTTCAGTGCTTGCATCGCACGTTCTTTTCGCTCCGCGCTTTTAATGGCATCAGGCAATGCAAACGCCAGGTTTTCCCACACACTCAAGTGGGGAAACAACAAGTCATCTTGAAATAAAATACCCACGTCACGCTTATGCGCTGGCATGTTATCTAGCGCCACGCCGTCTAAGGTGATGGTGCCTGAGTAACGAAATTCATCGGACAAATGCCCAGCAACCGCATCCAATAGGGTTGATTTACCACAACCACTGGGGCCCATCAGACAAAGGATATCCCCTTTTTTAACGCACATATTGAGCGACGAAAACAGCGTCTCGCCAGAGGCTTTACGAATGGCGAGGTTTTCGAGACAAATACTCATTCGGCAATAACCCTTTGATTGAAAGTCGACGATATTTGACCTGTAAGTGGCTGACAAATATCGCAAATGAGAAAAATAGCAGCGGCAATAACGCCTGCCAAATGGCATAGATCGCCGTAACACGTCGATCGAACCCGCTTGAGAGCGCCACCGCTTCTGTGGTCAAGGTGCTGATTCTACCCGCACCGAGTACCAGTGTAGGGAGGTATTGCGCGAGACTGACGCTGATCCCAATCGCCCACGCGAACACCATCGCAGGAAGTAGGATCGGCAGTTTCACATTCAACCAAACACGCAGCGGCGATTTACCCAGACTCAAAGCAACACGCGTAAAGCCTTCGTTGTAACTACGCCAAGGGCCATCTAACGACAAGTAAACATACGGGAAAGCGAAAAACACATGCGCCCAACACACCCACAAGAAATGCGCGTCAGCGCTGACGTACAAGGTCACAACCTGCATGCCAAACAAAATGGAAAGCTGAGGAATTAACATAGGAATAGCGATGATGTAGCCCGGTACCTGCAAGCGGTAACGCAGACGATATTCGTGAGCAAGCAATGCCATCACCAAGGCGGTGGTGGCTGAAATCAACGCGATCAGCATACTCTGCTCAATGGTGCCAACAATGGACGCCCATTCGAATTCCCAAAAACGCAGGCTGTATCGGCTTGGCAATAAATCAGGGAAGCGCCAACGTTGGGCAACGCTCCACAACAACATCAGCGGCATCATAGACACGAACATGACGAGTAATCCCAAGAATACGGTTTTACCCGGCAGGGCAAATCCACGTCGCCCTGCGTATTGCCACGACCTCAACCCCTTAGTGATTGACCACTCGATGAAACGCGCAAGGCCGATCAATATCAGGGAAATCACGAACAGCACGACAGCACCGGCGGATGCACGGGGGAGTAAGGTTAAATCCGGATCGTTAAACCATTGCCACACTAACACCGCAAAAGTGGGCGGATTGGTCGGCCCAATAATCAACGCCACATCAACCACAGACAGGCCATATGCCATGACCGCCAGCATTGGGAAACGCAGCTTGGTCAGCCATTGCGGCAGCACACACTTCCACCACGCTTGCGCGCGACTGTAGCCAAGGGATGCTGACACTTTTTCAATTTGGCTCACATTCACTTGCTGCAAAATCGAAATGCTCATCAACAATAAAAACGGCACTTCTTTCAACGCCAACATCAGGATCATGCCGAGCGCATGCGGGTCGTTGATCACCAGCGCGAGATCAGCCACGCCCTGCGCCGCGGAATCATAGGCAAACCATTCATGCAGTAAGCGCGTTCCCATCCCTGTTGGCGCGAACAAGAAAGCAAAACCAATCGCAAACGCCACATGAGGAACCGCAAGTAATGGCGATAACGAAACTTCAACTTTGCGCCAAAACGCAGTGCCCCAACTGGCCTGCAAAACAGCAAAAGTGATCAAGCATGCTAGGTAGGTGCTCGCAACGGCGGAATACACCGTCATGCTGATGGAGCGCCACACACCTTGCCAATCAAACACCATGGCGAAGCCGTCCAACGACGGATAATGCATGCCCAGCGGCGGAATATAGCCGAGTGAAGACAAAGAGACGCCCACCAACCCAAACACGGTCGGCAGCACGCAACAAATGACGATAACTAAATAGAGCGCGCGTAACATCAAATCTAGCTTCCGTAACGTGTCAGCCACTCTTTCTCGATGGCGCTTTGCCAACTCGGGTGGGTTTCAGCAATAGATTTAAATGGCGTGTTCTCTTTGGCAGAGCCAGACAGGTACTCCGTTCTCAATACTGAGGGATCGCCCCAGATCTCAATGTTCCCTTTGCGTGATTGCGCTTCAGGGCAAAGTAAAAAGTTAGTCACTACTAACGCACCTGCTTTGGCATTCGCATTCCACGGCACAGCAAGGTAATGAATGTTCGACAAGGCGCCAGAATCAAACGCATAGGCGCGAGTCGATTCGGCTAAATTACCCGAGGCATGCGCAGCGTACACCGCATTTGGGTTAAAGGTGATGGCGAGATCGATTTGTCCATCATCCAGCAATTGGAAGGTTTCGGCTGTGCCTGCTGGGAACTGCTTGCCTCCGCGCCACGCGACTTGATGTAACGCGTCTAAGTACGTCCACAACGGTTTCGTGACCGACGCATAATCCGCCTCCGACACGGGTCGCTGCAAACGTTCATCACTGCTGGTCAATTCAATCAACAGCGATTTCAAAAAACTGGTGCCGTGAAACTCTGGCGGTCTTGGATACGTGATGCGGTTCGGGTGTGCTTGGGCGTAACTGAGCATTTCAGTGAATGAACGTGGTGGGTTAGTCAGTTCTTCCTCATCGTGAACAAACACTAACTGCCCCATGCCCCAAGGCGCTTCTAATCCTTCGGTAGGCTCGGAGAAATCGACGGTCACAGGCAAAGACTGGTCAACGAATGTCCAACTCGGCAGCTTGTCCACGAACGGGCCAAACAGTAATTGGCTGTCTTTCAGTGATTTAAAGTTTTCGCCGTTAATCCACATCAGGTCGACACTGCCGCCTTGGGTTTTTCCCGCCGCTTTTTCGGCGATCAAACGTGTCGTGGTTTCGGTAATGTCCGCCACTTTTACGTGATGCAGCGTCACGCCATAACGGCGTTGCACTTCTTGCTTTGCCCAATGCAGGTAACGGTTTATTTCCTGATTTCCACCCCATGCGTGGAAATAGACGTGTTGCCCAACAGCGTCTTCTTCGATCTGTTGCCAGTTATCGAGATCAGTGGCGAAAGCGACACAAGAGGCAGTGAGCAATGCAATGGCAGAAATCAGTTTTTTCATCGAATTCGGTCTTATTTTCTTATTGGGTTTTCTGCATTTTATTGAAGGATATAAATGCAAAAATCGTCCCTTACGTGTAGCAAGGGACGACACAATATTCACTTCAGAAACTAGCGCAAGTTATTTCGCTAATTCTTCCATGTTAATGCCTTTTTTCTTAGCAATGTATTTCGGGATAAGTGACATACCGAACAACACCAAACCTGCACCTGCGAACTTAACTAGCAACATGGCTGATACGCCGTTCGTTGCGATGTCACCCGCCATGTAAGCGAAAATGAATGCGCCCGGCGCCATGGTGATCAGAGAAACCAGCGCGTAAGTACCAAGGTTTAAGCTAGTTAGGCCATAAGCGTAGTTTTGCAGACTGAATGGGAACACAGGAACAAGACGCGTCAGGATCAAAAAGCTTGCACCGTTTGTTGCTACACCATCATCAATTTTCTTGAAGATTGGGTTGTCACCAAACTTTTTCATGATGGTCTTACGCAACAAAAAGCGAGCAACTAAGAACGCAACCACAGCACCTAGCGTGGCAGAGAACAGCGCCAAAACGCCACCCTTGATAGGGCCAAACACGATGCCCGCAACAATGGTGAAAGCAC